>DASTSF010000375.1:0-7205 GCA_035760825.1 Bacteroidia bacterium | reverse complement strand
GTGTACATGTTTATCCGAACCCGTCTCTCGACGGAAATGTAACCCTGGGCTTTGATGTAAAAACAGATGAGAATATCGGGGTGAAAATTTTTTCCGCTGACGGCAGGCTCGTGTATACCGATGAAATTTTCTGTCCGGCTGATTCTCATACTGCACTACCCGTCCGACTCGATGAGGCGACTGCTGCAGCTGGGTATTATATTTTGCAGGTGACTTCCTCAACGGCTATTCTAAGACAGAGGATTGTTGTTATGAGGAACCATTGAGGCGGATCAGTCCGGTTTAGGACAGGTATAAACATGCTTTATTGATTGCGCAAGGTCCTCTTTATTTGTTTAAATTTATTGGAAACGGTGAAAGTCAATTTAATAAATTGATGATCCATCGCACTGATTAAAAGCATTGCAATAATTCCCGGTCAGGATTTAAATCCTGGCCGGGTTTTAAGAATCTTTGAATACTGACAAATGGGGGTAAGAAGCTAAGCCTCAAAAGGCAGTAAGGTTTGCTGCCGGACACACGTAACATGCCGGGAATATAGATAATACTTGCGGGTGCTTCAGCTGACGGGCAGAACGCCCGTTTTTGAAAGAGCTATATCAAGATAAGATTTTACTTCATCCTGTTTTCAGCAGGCAATCTGTTGGTGATCGTATTGAATGCTCTTTCTGCAATAAAACGATTTCCCGGACTTAACCAGCTGCTTCCGCTGCCGTGGGAGAACACAACGGGTACATTTGCCCCGAATGAAATAGCCGGGCCGGCGCTCAGTGCCACCTCCGGGAGCGGAACAGGGATGTTAATCGGCTTCATAATTATTTTTTACAATGCTCTTCCGTAAAGACCTGTCAGGTCGCCATATCCAATGATGTGGGTAGCCATCGTTTTTTCCAGTTCGGACCGGCTTGCGCCTGCTTTCAGTTTCAACAGGGAATCAAGCGCGTAAACCTTGAAAAAATAACGATGCGTGCCGGAAGGAGGCGCAGGACCGTCGTAACGCAAGTTCCCGAAATCATTCTTCCCCTGGAATCCGGGTACGCTGTCCTCAACAATTTCAGGAGCAGGAGGAATATTCCACATGAGCCAATGCACAAAACTGGTTTTGCGGGGCGCATCCGGATCTTCGATGATCAGTGCAAGGCTTTTCGTCTCATGCGGGATATTCCCAATGGTCAGCGGCGGGTTAATGTTCCGCCCGTCATGCGTGTAGACCGGGGGAATAATTGTACGGTCAGAAAACGCCGGGCTTTTCACCTCGAGCGTTTTTATTTTTTCCGCTGCTTTCATTTCTTCATCGCTTTAATTACAACAAAAGAACCTTCCCCATAACCGGGCCTGGAAAGCTCGAACGACTGAATTTCCTCAAGCGGATGAAAAAGTGTTTGCGAAAATTCAAAATGACCGAACCGTGCGTTTTGTAAACGTTCCACCAGCTTGCCGGTCGGATAAAATATTGCCTGGTGGTAAAAAAGGCTTTGCCGCCTGCGGGCCTCGTATGATTTCCCGATCACGCTTTCTTTCTCTATTGTTCCCACTACCAGCCGGCCTCCGTGCTTTAACACACGGTATGCTTCCCGGAACGCATCTTCAGGCTGATCGAGATAATTGATGCAGGAAACCATCAGCACAAAATCGAAGTGCAGATCTTTATAGGGCAAATGTTCGGCTGTGGCATCCATCACTTCAATCCCACGCGCCAGCGCCAGTTCGCGCATGTCCGCTGCCGGTTCTACTCCTTCTTTGATTCCTAATGCGACGGCGAACCGGCCCGTTCCCAGGCCAACTTCGATACCGTGACTGTCTCCGGGTGGCAACATATTCCGCAACGCTTCTACTTCCGAAGCAAATACCGCTTTATGCTTATCAAACCATGCGTCATATTCTGCCGGATGCCTGTCAAATGTTTCTGTCTTGATCATGTGATTAGATTTTCGAAGTTTAGAAACAAGGATGGTCCGCTAACGAACCATCCCCGGATAGTCGGCAGTCTGGCGCATTTTACTGCGGTTATTCTGCCTTTTTCCTTCCTCAGTGTGGACTGCTGGCCGGGAGATAACAGCTTTTCTGCTGTGTTCCGTACCCGCAGGATTCACGCCTGTTAAAGCGTCAGCACCTGCAAGCTTACTCCGCCAACCAATCCCAAAAGAAGATATAAGCAAAAGTAAATCCGGCAGTTTCCGTTATCTATGGAATTGGTCAATGCTATCCGTGATCTTTTGTTCATTTACCAGTGATGAAAAAAATCATTGCCGGAACTGATGAAACGCCTTTCGCAACCCACCGGAGTTTTATTTTTTTGTAATAACCGAAATATAAATGCCATGACATTTAATCCGAATCTGATCAGTAATTGGCCGGTTATCTCGGGCATGCTTAAAAACATTACCCGGAATTATCCGATGCTGCTCAAAATGAAATTAAATGCAGGTAAAGGAGAATTAACGCCGACAGAAGTGCGTCCTGATTTACATCCGGCCAGATGATAGTTTCCAGGATGAAAAAGAAAAAAACGACAAAAGAGCAACCAGAAAAATTGCCGGAAGAAGTTCCCGCTGAGCCGAAGCCGGAAATTCCTCAGCCGCAGCCGGAGATATGGCCTTTACCCGAAAAGGAGCCGTTGCCTGTTTCCCCTCCGGAAATTGAACCGGCGGAGGAACCGGAGCCGGAAGAGCCCATTGAACCGGGTACAGAAGAATAAAATCACCTGAATAAAGAGCTTTTCAAATCTGCACATGAGTATTCTCGAGACAAATAACCTGACCCGTTCATTCGGGTCATTTACTGCGGTAGACCGGGTGACGATGAAAGTGGAAAAAGGAGAAGCTTTCGCCCTGCTTGGCCCGAACGGAGCAGGAAAGAGTGTTACCCTAAAAATGCTGACTACGCTGCTTCCGCCTTCATCCGGCGATGCGGTCATCAATGGGTTCAGCATCAAATCGCAGCCTCAAAAAATCCGGCCAATAATCGGGTATGTTCCGCAGATGCTTTCGGCCGATGGCTCGCTGACGGGATATGAAAACCTGCTCCTGTTTGCAAAACTTTATGACATTCCTTACAAAGAGCGCAAGACCAGGGTATATGAGATGCTTGAGTTCATGGGGTTTTCCGAACATGCCGATAAACTTGTCCGCGAATATTCCGGCGGCATGATCCGCAGGCTTGAAATTGCGCAGGCGATATTACATAATCCACCGTTGTTATTTCTCGATGAACCTACCACCGGCCTGGATCCTCTCGGACGAAACATGGTTTGGGAGCACATCAAAGCATTGCAGAAGAAATATGACACGACCATTATCATGACCACGCACATGATGGAGGAAGCCGAACACCTGTGCTCGCATGCGGGCCTTATGTCGCGCGGGAAACTGGCGGCAAGCGGTTCTGTACGTGAACTGAAATCATCGATCGGGAAAAATGAGGCAACGCTGGAAGAAGTTTTTATTCATTATACGGCAGATAATCTTGAACCAGGTGATAATTACCGGCAGGTGCAAAGAGAAAGAAGAACCGCAAAACGCCTGGGATAAAAAATTATGAATTACATTTTTTCTTTCCTGCGAAAGACATCGGTTATTACCGAACTGGAAATGCGCAAAATATTTCACGATCCAACGGAAATCGTGACGCGCGCTGTGCAACCCGCATTATGGCTGCTGATCTTCGGACAGGTATTCGCCCGCGTGCATGCGTTCTCCGCACAAACCAATTATATTGATTTCATGGTGCCCGGAATTCTTGCTCAAAGTGTGCTCTTCATCTCCATTTTCTCGGGAATTGCAATTATCTGGGAACGCGATCTCGGATTAATTCACAAGCTGCTTGCCACACCCACGCCACGTGCTTCCATTGTATTGGGAAAGGCTGTTTCGGCCGGGCTTCGCACGCTTCCGGTGGTGATCATTATTTACATTCTTGCCGTATTGCTTCACGTAAGAATTGAATGGAACCCGTTCAGCCTCCTTCTTGTTTTTTTCATGATCATTCTCGGCGGAATTTTCTTTTCGACTTTCTCCCTGGTTATCGCCTGTCTTGTCAAAACACGCGAACGATTCATGGGAATCGGGCAGCTGCTGACCATGCCCCTTTTCTTTGCAAGCAACGCCATTTACCCGATCGATATCATGCCGGCATGGCTCAAAACATTATCACATGTTAATCCGCTGACGTATATGATTGACGCCCTGCGCGCATTGATGATTACCGTGCCGTCAGCATTTGGTATTGGTTTTGACTTTGCTGTGCTGTTATGCGCCTCCGTGGTAATGATCACTGCAGGCAGCCTGCTCTACCGGCGGGTGATTACCTAAGTGGCGCAGGCGGGTATTTCCAAATCCGCAATGGCGTGAGCATGGTTTTTCGCCCGGGAAATTAAAAACCTTTTGGTTAAACTTTTCGGTCGAACGGTAACGCATACGATAAGGACTGTTCAAATAATCCAACGCCATGCTGCTCCTTACGGTCGGGCACCTCATGTGACCCCGCCACCATTTTTGCCTTCTCCTACCGAAGAAACGAAGCAGCGATAAAATTTTTATTGATGGTATTTTCAAAAAAAATCGTATTTCTGTTGTCGTTACACGACAAACGCTTCCCGGTTATTCACTCAAAAATCAATTGTTATGCAAACCATCAGCTGGAAAAATTTTACGATCCGAACCGATTTTCACCCCGCGATGCCTGCGGGAAGTCTTCCCGGGATACCGCCGGCCTACAACCAATGGAATCCTGCGAACGTACAGGTGGTGAACAATAACCTGCAGCTTTCACTCCAGCGGAATTCACCCACGATATGGCAGGGCCAGCATGTGTGGGCTGCGTCTGAAGCGGTGGTACAGAACAGCCTGGGCTATGGAACATACTGCTGCACGTTCAGGATAGTGGACGCAAGCGGGAAAAATGCCTGGGCGCAGTTCAGCACGCTGAACGCGTCTCCCAATACCAGCACCATTTTCGGAGTTTTCCTGTACGACGCGGTTGGTACGGGCGGCTCCAACCCGAATTGCGAGATCGATATCATCGAGGTGGGTTTCCAGAACCAGCCGAACAACGGGCAGGGATGGATCGGGCAGCAGCCCGGCGGACCCGCGCTGAACAACGCACAGTTCGTGATCCAGCCCTGGGATGCGGGAACGCCCAATCAACCCGACTGGAACATGGTGAAGCGCATCAATATCGATACCGCCAGCATTCCTGATCCCGGTGATGTGACCGTGATCTGCCAGTGGACAGCAGCCGGCGCGCCGGTGACGTATTACCTCGCGTATGGCGCTTATACGTCTGCGAATTTTCCTTTCGCCACTGCAATGAAATATACCACGCCGGTAGCGGCCAATTCATACATCCCTGCGCTCAACAGCAACATGCGCCTGCACCTGAACCTGTGGCCGTATGGCGGTCCCACGACCAATGCGCCGGTCTTCGTGCAGGTATCGAACCTGGAAATTCCTTCGTAGCATTCAACGATTTTGGAAAATGGAACGGGCGCTCACGGGCGCCTGTTTTTTTTGTGGCCGGTAAAATGATAACGGTCCGCTGCTGTGTAATTGCGGTTCAATGTTTTTTCTCCAGGTCTATGTTTCCCGGCCGCAGAAAGATCAAAAATGCGAAAGAGGATATTCGCCCGTGCCAGCAAATCCGGAAGAAGCCGGTTTCCGTATATCGGTCTGTGAAAAGAATTACGTTTGCGCTGGCGGCCTGTTTTGCATTATCATCCTGCCACGCTGAAAAAATGAAAGACAATCCCGGCGACTCAGGCGCTGTCCGTTTCGTAGCGCTCGGCGATTCCTACACGATAGGCGAAGGCGCCACGTGGGAAACTTCATGGCCGTACCTGCTGGCGAAAAGCATGAACGAAAAAGGAAAGAAGGTGAAGCTCGTCGCCAATCCTTCGCGCACGGGCTGGACCACGCAGGACCTGATCGACAACGAGCTGCCGGTTTTCGATACGTGCCGCGCGGATGTGGTGACGCTGCTCATAGGTGTGAACGACTGGGTGCAGGGCGTTTCCGCGGATGATTTCAAAAAGAATCTCGTTTACATTCTCGATCACGTGCAGGCGAAGCTGGAGGATAAAACAAAGATCCTGCTCGTCACGATCCCTGATTTCGGCGTCACGCCCACCGGGAAATTCTACTCGGGCGGAAGAGATATTTCCGCGGGCATCACGCAGTTCAACGACATCATCCGCGACGAAGCGAAAAAGAGAAACCTTCCGCTCGTGGATATTTTTCCCGTTTCGAAAGACATGGGAAAAGACAGCTCGCTTGTTGCGAAAGACGGACTTCATCCTTCCGCGAAAGAATACGCGATATGGGAAACGCTGATCCTGCCGGAGTTCGAAGAAATGATAAATGATAAATGATGAACCGGCGGGTCATTTGTTTTTGGCGCATGCGCAGCCTGCAAAGCCCGCTCTATCCAGGTGCGTGAATCCGCACGCATACGCATCCCACGGTTCCAGTTTTATCTGTTTGCTCCCCATTTCATAATAAGCCTCGTAATCTTTTTGCTTTTTTCCATGGGAGCAGATCGTTTTCGCCGCATCGTAAAAACCATTTGCATCGAGCGCGCTTACACCGTATGCCGTGTCAAAATCATATTCTTTTTTCCAGTCCGGGCCGGGTGCGTCGCCGGGACCGCCGAACGCGTAGGTCACGAAATCGAGCATCTGCATCGTTCCGGGGTCGTACGTGAAAAGCTGGAAGCCGGGATTGTTCCCGTCGATGGGACTGATGGACGGATTGATGTGAAAGAACGAGACGGGTTTTCCCGCCGCATCTGTGATCACGCGGAAATCATCCATGTGCGTGTGGCCTGCGAGTCCGCCGGTAATGACGTCGCGGTATTCGTTTTCCAGCGCAAGAAATTCGGTGTTGTAATCTTCCTTCCACATCATCTTCACTTTTTTCGGGCAGTCCTTCCCTGTTTTCTGCATGCCGTCCGCAGTCGATTTTATATTGACGCCCGGGGGGATGTGGCAGGTGAACCACACCTTCATTTTCTTTTCGCGGCAACTGTTCAGCTGCCGGCGGATCCAGTTCAGCTCCGCATGCCCTGAGCTCGTATCCGTCGGAAGGCAACGGCTCGAATCTTTCGCTGAAAAAAAGATCGAGTTCATGCCGATGATCACATGATCTGGATGACCGGGAAGGCTTGCCGCGTAATAGCCGGCAGTATCGACCATTTTTTCAAAAGTGTTCACC
>DASTSF010000374.1:0-3254 GCA_035760825.1 Bacteroidia bacterium | reverse complement strand
AAGCAGGCTGGTGAAAACGGATTTGGCCGTCCCTTCCCACAGCGAGTTTTCTCCGTAATAGAGCGCGCCGGAATGCTGCATGTGGAACAGGTGAGGGACGACGATCGCGAGAAACGGAACGGAAACGCAAACCGTAAGAAGAAGCAGTTTCTTCCTGTCCGCATTTTTCGAAAGCAGCGTCAGCAGCACGGCCATTCCCAGCGCGACCATAAAAAAGCTGATCACCGCAAAATTTGCCAGCACCGCGAGACAACCGGCAAGAAGAAAAAAACACAGGTCCTTCCGGGCGAGCGAACCGGAAAAGCGGAAAAGAAAAAAAATGCAGGCCGACATGGCCCCGAAGGCAAGTCCGTACCCGCGTTCCGCCGAGAAAAAATCGAGCAGGTAAGGATGAACGTTCAGCAGGAGGAAAGCGGCGAGCGTGTACCACCGGGCCCGGAACGAAAGCACGAAGCGCGCCGTGAAAAAAAGATAAACGGCGAACGCCAGCACGTTGGGAAGGCGCAGCGCCCAGTTGCGCGGACCGAAAACACCCCCCGTCAGCTGCACGAGCCAGCTGTTGAGCCAGTGATCGTTCGCGGTGGTGACGTCGTATTTCTGAGGGTAGAGATGGGGGCCGTACGAAAAGAATTTCCAGGAATACGCTTCGTCGATCGTAATGTCGATCGTGGCGGAACGGATGGCGACGTACGCGAAAAGTCCGAGCGCGCACAGCAGCATTACCCACGGAAGAGCGCGTGGATGATCTTCGCTGAGTTCGGGTAGGAGTTTCGTGGCGGACATTCTTTCAACGGGGAAGGACCGCAAGATAAACCGTATTGACGAAAAGTGCAGGGCGGGCAAGTCTCATTCTTCCTACATTCGTTTCATGCGACAGAAACTCAATCTCATTACGCTCGGTGTAAGTGACTTCGAAAGGGCGGTTGATTTTTACGAAAAAGGCCTGGGATGGAAACGTTCGAAAGCCAGCGTCGACGGGCTTGCGCTTTTTCCGCTTGGCGGAATGACGCTCGCACTTCATCCGCGCGAAGAGCTGGCGAAGGACGCGACGGTGCCGGATGAAAAATGCGGGTTCGCCGGGCTGAGCATCTCGTACAACGCGAAATCGGAAAAAGAAGTGGACGAAGTGATGAAGCAGGTGGAAAGCCTCGGGGCGGTCATCGTAAAACCTGCGCAGAAAGTGTACTGGGGCGGATACAGCGGTTATTTCCGCGATCCGGACGGTCATCTTTTCGAGGTGGCGTTCAATCCTTTCTGGGAGCTGGATGAGCAGGATAATCTCAGGCTCTGAAACAGTTTTTGATTGGTAATATATCGTTTGCCGTTTGAAACCCGGCGGCCCGGGATTTGCGGCGAGGTTCCCCGGCGAAACATTCTATTCCGCCGCACTTTGTTTTACCTTGTTTTGACGAGCGCATTAACTTGGTTATCTTGACACAACAATGGACAGCAAAGCCGGAAAGATCGCGCTGCATGTGATAGCCTGTGCGGGCTTCCTGTCGCTGCCGGTCATCTTTTCCCCGGATTTCGATTTTTCATTCCGCGTGTTGTCCACACGGTCGTTTCTCAAAGACCTGGTCAGCTATACGCTGGCGATCGGTTATTTCTACCTCAATTTCTATGTGCTTATTCCGCGGTTGTATTTTACGAAGTCGTACGCGAAGTTCGCGGTGGTGAGCCTGCTCTGTTTCATCGTGATCATCCTGATCCCGTTTTTTCTTTTTCCGAATGAATGGGACGTGATCAACACGCAGCCGCTTGCGCCCGTTCCGGGCCACAGCCACAGCGATTTTTTCTTCAAGGCGCAGCCGGGTTTTTTCCGCTTCCTGCTTGTCTTTGCGGTTTCGCTGCTGATCAAGACCAACAACCGGCTCAAGCAGGCGGAGCAGGAAAAGATGAGCGCAGAACTTTCTTTCCTGCGCGCGCAGATCAACCCGCATTTCCTGTTCAATACGCTCAACAGCATTTATTCGCTCGCCATCACGCGTTCCGACAAGACGGCAGGATCCGTGGTGCGGCTTTCCGAGATGATGCGTTATGTAACCACGGAAGCGCACAGCGAATTCGTTCCGCTGGAGAAAGAGATCAAGTACGTGACGAATTACATCGAGCTGCAGCAGGTCCGGCTCGGTGATACGGTGAAGATCGATTTCCAGGTGAACGGTACTTCACGGACGAAGAAAATAATCCCGCTCGTGCTGATGACCTTCGTGGAGAATGCGTTCAAGTACGGCGTCAACCCGGAGGAGGATTCGTATATCGTGATCCGGATCGACGACAACGACCGCGATATTGTTCTCGATATCCGGAACCGGAAAGTGCAGACGGATTACAGCAAGGAATACCACAGCGGGCAGGGGATAGAAAATACGCGGCAGCGCCTGCTGATGTCGTATCCCGGTTCGCATATTCTCGAGATCAGGGACAAAGACGAAGAATACAGTGTTCACTTACAGATACAGCTCTCATGATAACAGCCATTGCCATCGACGACGAGCCGCCTGCGCTCAAAGTGATCGAGGAATTCTCGGCAGAGTCCGGGATCATCGAACTGCAGAAAACATTCACACGGCCCAGCGAAGGACTGAAGCACCTGCGGAAATTCCCGGTCGATCTTCTTTTCCTCGACATACAGATGCCCTCGATGACCGGCATCGATCTTGTCCGGGAAGTTCCGAAAGAAGTGATGGTGATCTTCACCACCGCGCACAGCGAATTTGCCGTGGAAGGATTCAACCTCAGCGCGATCGATTACCTGCTGAAACCGTTCACGTATGAACGCTTCATGCGGGCGGTGAACAAAGCGGAGGAATTCCGTCACGCCGGCATGCGCAAGGATCCCGAAGGAACACAGCACCTGCTCATCCGCGCGAATTACAGTCTCGTGAAAGTTCCGCACCAGGAGATCCTGTACGTGGAAGGACTCGATGATTACATCAAGATCCACCTGCCGGACCGTTCGCCGCTGGTGGCGCGGATGACGATGAAAAATATCCTGGAAAAGCTTCCTTCGCGCGAATTCATACGTGTGCACCGTTCCTTCATTGTCCCGCTCTCGAAGATCGAAAGCGTGCGTAACAAGACCATTTCCATCGGGGACGTGAAGATTCCCATCGGTCTCAGCTATGAAGAGAATTTCTTCAAAAACTTCCGGGAATGATTGGCCGCAGGATCGCGGGGGTTGGCCTCAAAGCGCGCCTGTTCTCATGAACCCGCATAACATTTGGTGTAAGTTGGCGTATTAATTACCGTGT
>DASTSF010000373.1:0-2556 GCA_035760825.1 Bacteroidia bacterium | reverse complement strand
CTTTCCATCCATGAATGTTCCGTAAACCGGGAGCACGTCACCCGGCAAAGCACTTTTCATCAGCGGGAAAAAATCATGCGCATCACGGGAATGCACGCTTACGCGCGTGAGACTTCCCATGGAAGCCTGCACCACCTTCGGGTTCCAGGTTTCGGCGCAATCGCCGGAACAAATGATGTTCTTCACGCCGAACCAGTCGGCCGCGCGGATGATCGTTCCCATGTTGCCGGGATCGCGGATGCCGTCGAGGAACAGCGACCAGTCGCCCGCGACCGCCGCCGGATCGAATTTCACGTCGGGTATCCTGATCACCGCCAGCACGCCGGGCGGCGTCGTGAGCGCCGACATCGATTTCATTTCCTTTTCACCGACAGCAACCGCATCTGCGGTAAAGGACGGGTCCAGCGAATAAATTTCTTCCACCGCAAAATCCGAGGCCAGGAATTCATGCACGAGCTTCGCTCCTTCCGCAATGAAAAGCCGGTTTTCCTGCCGGAATTTTTTCTGCTGAAGGCTGCGGATGAAGGAAAGTCGTTGCCGGGAAATCATAGTCAGGTAAATCAAGGCATTATCTTTGCGAAATTAGTTTTATAAGGCCGCTCTCCAAACGTGCAACGCATAATCCCTCATATTTTATTCAGCGTCCTCATCGCGGCCGTTTCCATTCTCGAAGGATGCACTGCCATCCGTGTCGGGAAGGGGCAGGTGATGCTGAAAAAAGTCATCATCAAATGCGAAAATCCTGACATCAGCAAAGACGAAATTTACGGTTACCTGAAGCAGAAGCCGAACCGGAAACTTTTCGGCGCGAATTACCCGCATCTCCTGAAACGGGGAAAGATCGGCAAGAAAGGACTGCTCGTTTCCGGCTCGGGATTCCCGTTCTACCTGTGCATTTATAACCTCGTCAACCCCGTGCGTGAAAAAAAACGCGAGGACCGCCGCGATGCGCGCTACGAGGCGAAAAAGAAACGCTATGAAAATGCGCCGATAAAACGGAACGGGCACCGGAGAAAAGAACCGAAAAAGCGGCGCACGATCGGAGAATTTCTCCGCGACATCGGCGAAGCGCCGGTGGTTATCGACAGCTCGCTCACCGCCCGCTCGCATCACCAGCTTACGCTTTACCTCGACAACAAAGGCTATTTCAACAGCACGGTGAAAGACACGCTTATTTACCCGTGGCTCCAGCGCAAAAAGCAGAAGAAAGGCATTCTCTGCTACATCATCGTTCCCTCGCAGCCATACAAGATCCGCAACGTGACGTGGGATGTGAAAGATCCGAACGTGGATTACGACCTGCTGACCGTAAAAGACAGCTGCCTCATACGCACGGGGAACAATTACGACGTCGACGTTTTCGAAGCGGAACGCGATCGCATCACGAAATCATTGCGGAATAACGGCTACTATCTTTTCACGAAAGATTTCATCCGCTTTTCCATCGATTCCACGCTGGGCACGCACCAGATGGACGTAACGATCCTCATCACCCGCCCGCAGATACCTACTTCCGACAGCACGTGGAAAGAAGTTGCCCACCGCCGTTTTTACATCGACCACATTATCGTGAAATCGCTGATTTCGCTCGGGCAGCTGAAGAGCGACACCGCTGTTTACGATACGCTTTCCTACAATGACATCACGATCCTGCGCAACACCGGGTCGATCGACGGAATTCCGATCGAGGAAAAATTCCGCTACAAGCCTGACGTGCTCGCTTCGCGCATCAGCTTCCGGCAGAATATCGTTTACCGCCAGTCGGATTACGAAGCGACCTACCGCCAGCTCACCGACCTGCGTGTTTTCCGCCAGGTGGTCATTAACCCGGAAACCCACGATTCGGATAAAATAAACATCGTCATCGAGCTGTTCCCTTACGCCAGGCAGAGCTTTACCGCGCAGACGGAAGTGACGAACACGGGCGGCAACCTTGGATTCGGCGGATCGTTCGGTTACCAGAACAACAACCTTTTCCACGGGGCCGAGGTCTTCAATTTCCTCGTGAAAGGCGGAACGGAAGCACAGCAGACCATTACCGCGGGATCATCTGCGAATACGCCGTTCACTTTCAACACGATCGAATTCGGTGCGCAGGCCACGCTCAATATTCCGCGGGATTTCTTTCCGTTCAACGTTGTGACGCCGCGCAACCGGCCGGAAGACCAGCGCAAGGCGCAGGACCGCAGAACCGTTTTCACTTCAACCGCCGATTACCAGCACCGCATCGATTATGACCGTTCGCTGGGGAACCTGTCCTACGGTTATACGTTCCGCTACAAAAAATACGTTCACTTCGGCATCTACCCCGTTGAAATAAACGTGGTAAAAGTGAATCCGCGCCCGGGACTTGCCGCCCTGCTCGAAAACCGCGATCCGCTCCTGCTGTACCGTTTCACCGACCACCTCATCCAGGACTCCCGGCTGACGTACGTCCTCAATACAAAAGATCCGCGCTTCAACACCATTTACTTTCTCCGTTTCGACATGGAAGCCTCGGGCAATATCATGCGCTACGCTTTTTCCCGGTCGAAAGCAGATACGGACGCTACGGGC
>DASTSF010000372.1:0-6031 GCA_035760825.1 Bacteroidia bacterium | reverse complement strand
CAAACGCAATGTTCACGAGGGTTTCATTTCATCTGTGGAGATGGGAGGGGATTTGTCGAACCGGTTTTGGGAGGATGTAGAGGCGTTTAAAAAACAATTCGGCCTGTTTAATTTTTAAATTTGTTCAAAGGGTTTATTTATGAAAAGGGAGCTTATTATTGAATTATTCCAGAAGCTGGAAAGCATAAAGCTGCTACAAGATGGGATTGAATATTGGAGTGCCAGGGATATGCAGGAGATATTGGGATACTCGCAGTGGAAGAACTTTCAAAAAGTGCTTTCCAAAGCAAAAGAGGCTTGTATCAATTCAGGCGTAGAAAGCGCTGATCATTTTGCCGACATCGGCAAAATGATCGAATTAGGAAAAGGCGCTGTGCGGGAAGTGGAAGATGTTGCGCTTACACGTTATGGGTGCTACCTGGTTGCCCAAAACGGTGATGCTTCCAAATCGGAAGTTGCATTTGCTCAAACGTATTTCGCTGTCCAGACCCGGAAACAGGAAATTATTGAACAAAGACTTTTGGATGTGGCGCGTGTCACTGCGCGTGAGAAGCTGACAAAATCCGAAAAAAAGCTTTCCGGAATTCTTTACGAGCGGGGAGTGGATGATAGAGGGTTTGCCATCATTCGTTCAAAAGGAGACCAGGTCCTTTTCGGAGGGCATTCTACCCAAATGATGAAGAAAAAGCTCGGCGTTCCCGAAGGAAAACCCTTGGCGGACTTTCTTCCGACGCTGACTATAAAAGCAAAAGATTTTGCGAATGAGCTAACCAGCCATAATGTAGAAGTAAAAGATCTGAAGGGTCAGGACGCAATCAGCAATGAGCATATCGAGAATAATAAGGCCGTTCGGAAAATGCTCCACGAACGAGGAGTAAAACCCGAAAACCTTCCTCCCGCAGAAGATGTTGGCAAGCTAAAGCGTAAGCTTGAAAGCGAAGACAAAAAGCTCCTCAAGGAAGTAAAGAAAAAGTCAAAGGGTAAATAGAAGAACCGGCTCGATATTGCAACTGTTTAAAAATAAAAACGCCTCATAATGAGGCGTTTTTGATGGGAGTGGAGATTACCGGAGTCCCCGCCTGAACGACTTCAGTCGGGCAGGGAACCGGTGGCCTTTTGCATGCCATGCAAACGTCCCGGGAACCCGCGATCAGTTGTGTCGGTTCCAATAAAAAAGGTTCATCTTTTCCGATGAACCTTTCCTGTGGAGATTACCGGAGTCGAACCGGTGACCTTTTGCATGCCATGCAAACGCTCTAGCCAGCTGAGCTAAACCCCCAAGGGTGACAAAAATAGAAATTAAAGTCAATTTCGGTCGGGAGGACGCGCCATTTTCGCCGTAGTTTTGATCCTCCTCATGCGCATTCCCCGCTCCCTGTTTTTTCTTTCGCTCGTGCTTTTTTCTGTTTCGCTCCGGGCGCAGCTTTATGTCGGCATAAAGTTCATGGGCCTTTCGTTTCATCCCGGGAAAAACACGAATGCACAGTTCTACGACGTGACGATCGGGAAGAAAAAAAAGCTGGTGCTGAACTTCGGTGTTGCGCTGACGGCTGAATACATGGTGTACCGGAATTTTTCCGTGAAATACGACCAGGCGCTGTTCCGCGACTGCGCCGGAAAATTCGCCGGCATGTCCATGTTCAACGTCCGCTACACGATCGACATGCGCGACCTGGGTCTTGGCTCCGCCGGGATAGGACCGTTCTTCTTTTACAGGAAAACGTGGACTGATTTCGACGGGTACGACGACGAAGGTTTTTTCCGCCTGGGCAAAAACCGGAAATGGCAGACGAAATTCGTCTGGTACGGCGGGGAACTCGAGCATGATTACCCGCTGAAAAACAGCTGGTGGATCTCGACCAATCTCCTTCCCGGCATTCCCGTCGTGTACGCGCTCGCACCCGGCATGCGTTACGGACCTGTGCGCTGAATTTTCTTCCCGGTTTTTTTTCCTCTTTTTTTCACCTCGGTGATCACGCCGTCCCGCTTTGCTTTTTCCCTTCCCCATGCCGCGATCGCGTTCAGCGCGGGAATAAGCGTTTTGCCTTCCTTCGTCAGCTCGTACTCTACGCGCGGCGGAACTTCCGGGAACACGGTGCGCTTCACGATGCCGTCCCTTTCCATCTCACGCAGCTGCAGCGAAAGCATTTTTTCCGAAATGCCCGGCACATGACGCTTCAGCTCGCTGAAACGTTTCGGCTTGCTTTTCAGGTACCAGAGCACCACCGTTTTCCATTTCCCGCCGATGACCGACATCGTCAGGTCCATGGCGCAGGTAAACCTGTTTTCGCCAATGCGTATTTCCACTTCTTTTCCGTCTATGATCATGCCCGCGTTTTTTTTGTTACCATTTACCCCCGGCACCGCCACCACCGAATCCGCCACCACCGTATCCTCCGAATCCCCCGCCACCAATGCCGCCGCCACCGCCGCTTCCGCCACTGAATCCGCCCATGCCTCCCCTGCCGTTGCTGAGCGACGAAAGCACATCCGACAAATGCGCGAAATGCGGGTAATACTGTTTCAGCCATTCGTATGCACTGTCGCTTCCGTTCACAGCGTCAGCCGTTGCAGCCCACTCTTTCGCGTCATGATCCATCAGGTATTTCTGAGCTTGCTCATTCTCGTCAAGAACGGCGATGAAGGAATAGATCACGTTGAAACCGTTATTCTTCAGCCACTCTGCGGCATCTTCCTTTCCGTAAACCAGCACATCACACAGGGCGGCCAGCTCCCGCTCATGGTTATCCATCAGCCAGCGGAAAGAATCTTCATCCCGCGTTAGTGCAGAGCAAAGCCGCTCGATCAATTCCGGTGTGTACGTTTTCTTCATTTATGCTGCAATAGAATTTATTTATCCTGCTCCGATTCCTGCACTGCGACGCTATTCCGTCATTTTTATGCAATACTAACATTTCTTACAGTACTTGCCAAAAAGTTAGCCCGGCGTACATTTGCTTTAACCAACAGCATGAAAACAGCAGTCGTAACCGGTGGGAATAAAGGCATAGGACGCGAGATCGTCCGCCAGCTGAAACAGGAAGGATTTCACGTGGTGCTGGCGGCACGCGATGAAAAACGGGGAAGCACGGCTGCTGCGGAAGAAGGTGCGGAATTTATCCGCATGGACGTTGCCGATGAAAAAAGCATCCTGGAATTTGCGAAACAGTTCGGTAAAAAATTCAATCACCTCGACGTGCTCGTCAACAACGCGGGCATTCTCAAAAAAGAAGACCGTTCCGTCCTGGCCTCATCACAGGAGCTGATGAACGAAACGTTCGCGGTCAATGCATACGGACCGGTCCGTGTCACAAAAGCGCTGCTGCCTTTTCTCGGGAACGGTTCGCGCGTGATCATGGTTTCCAGCGGCGGCGGAAGCATGAGCGACGACATCGCCGGCTGGGCACCGGTTTACTGCGTTTCGAAAACACTGCTCAATGCGTTCACACGTCATCTCGCGCACGAGCTCGCGCCGAAAGGAATTTTCGTAAATGCCATTTGCCCGGGATGGGTGCGCACCGACATGGGCGGAAAAGGCGCGCCGCGTACTGTGCAGCAGGGAGCCGACACCGTAACGTGGCTGGCCACGACGGACAAAGTTCATTCCGGAGGGATCTTTCGCGACCGGAAAAAGATCGACTGGTAAAACGGGAACCGATGAACGCAATAGCCGCTTCGCTTCACTGGATTTGCCTCGCCACCGGCGGATGGCTTACGCTGAACGGCGTGCTCCACGACATTTTCGTGCTCGCGTCCGATCACGGGAAAAAATACGACCGCGACCTGCTGCGCCTGCTTATGGACGGACACATTCTCATCACGTGCGGGATCGTGCTCATGCTTTGTTTTCCCGGACTACGTTCGGGCCAGCAGTTCTTCTTTTACATCGCCGCTTTGTGTCTCGTCAGCATCATCGGCTATTGCTTCATGATCTGGCCTTTCCTGAAATCGATCGGCACGCTCGTCATCTGCACGGCCTGTCTCATCGCCGTTGTATTCACATTTTTCACCACACCCACTTCTCATGTATAGTTTCATTGTCACTTCCTCCAACTTCAATCTCACGTCTCATAGCTAATGTCTAAAACCGCATAAAAATGAAAATAGGAGTACTCGGTACCGGAATGGTCGGAAATACGATCGCCGGAAAAATGATCCAGCTGGGTCATGAAGTAAAAATGGGTTCGCGCAGCGCCACGAATGAAAAAGCTGCGGAATGGGTGAAAAGCGCCGGGAAAAATGCTTCGGCAGGCACGTTCGCGGATGCAGCCGCATTCGGCGAAATCATCTTCAACTGCACGAAAGGCGATGCAACGATGGAAGTGCTGAAGCTGGCGGGTGAAAAAAACCTCGGTGCAAAGCTCTTCATCGACATTTCCAACCCGCTCGATTTTTCGAAAGGTTTCCCGCCCACGCTCACCATCTGCAACGATGATTCGCTCGGCGAAACGATCCAGCGCACTTATCCTTCGCTCAAAGTGGTGAAGACGCTCAACACGATGAACTGTCTCCTCATGGTCAATCCTTCCCTCGTTCCGGGAGAGCACAACGTTTTCCTCAGCGGCAACGATGCGGATGCGAAGGCGGCCGTGAAAAAACTCCTCGGCGAGATCGGCTGGACGGAAAAAAGCATGATCGATGTCGGCGATATCACCACCTGCCGTGGCGTCGAACAGCTGCTCCCGATCTGGGTGCGTCTTTACGGCGCATTCGGTTCACCCAATTTCAATTTTCATATCGCGCGCTGACAGCATAACCCGACGCAGCCGGAGGTTTTCTGTTTTCGATTACCTCCGGTCATGTGTTTTCAGCACGGTTCCTGCGGAATACCGTATCAGCTTTTTCGCCTGTAATAAAACGTCTCGCCGCGTATCGTTAGCACGAGCTGGTCGTTCATCGCATCGTAGCGGTATCCCATGGTGAACTTCTTTCCCTTGTCGGCTTCCAGGCACGTCTGCGAAAGCGTTCCGGTGATCATCTGCCCGTTGGAGAAAGCGAGGAAGTAGGAAGCGCATTCGTATCCTTTTTCATCACTGTAGGAAAGCGCACCCATCGACTGATCGCTGCCGGCCGCCAATTGGATGAACTGCCAGTTCAGGTCGGGAACCGGGGCCGCCATAGAGCCGGTGTCGTTCCCGATCCATTCCCATGTGCCGACGACGGGATCTTTGGCATCGAGCAATGCGTATTTCGGCGTCTGCGCACCCAGCAGCAGGACGAACGAAAGAAAGAAGAGGGTCAGCGGTATCGTTTTCATTTTTTCCCGGAGAAAACGAATTTACGAATTGGCGGAAGGATGACCAATTCATAACCATTTTGAAAACCGCGATTCGTATCTTCGTGCAGATTGAAATGCAGCGCGGTGACAAAATTCCGTCTCGATGTCGAGTATGATTACGATTTTTTCCTGGCAGGGATTTCCTGTCATGAAAAACCCCACCGGCTTTGCTGGGCGATCAACAAATCGCTGGAATGCTCGCTGGCGCGGACCGAATCGCTTTCGCTTTCCCTGAAAAAGAACGAAGGTCCCGCTTCGTTCATCCTTTTTTCCTCGGAAGACAAGGCCCACGACGCCGCTTTTTTTCTCGTCTCGAACAAATGTGAAACAGGCACGCTTGTCCCGGAACACCACCAGGCCGATTTTTTTTACATCGTCAAAGGACCGTATTCCGGTGAAGACCAGGAACGCATGCTCAGGGAGCTGCGCACGATCCCGTTCGTGCTCATGGCGTACCGCATCGATCCCGCTTCTCTGAAATCCAAACAAAACCTCTTATTCTGATCATGCCAGCTACCGACAATTCCAGGAAAATTTCCTACAACCGCACAAAGATCGTCGCCACCCTCGGACCCGCTTCCTCCTCTCCCGAAATGCTCGAGGAAATGGTGCGCGCCGGCACGGACGTTTTCCGCATCAATTTTTCGCACGGGGATTACGCCGCGGTAGAATCGCTGCTGAAGAACATACGCGACATCAACCGCAAGCTTTCCACGCACGTTTCCATTCTCGGCGACCTGCAGGGTCCGAAGC
>DASTSF010000371.1:0-5660 GCA_035760825.1 Bacteroidia bacterium | reverse complement strand
ACAGATGAAGATGTGGAAGACGTGAAGCTCGACGAGTTCAACGACGAGATCGAACAGTGGATCATCGATGAGTTCAAATCCATCGGCTGCGATACAGCGAAAGCCGTTCTCGAGCTCAGCGATGAAGAGCTGGTGAAACGTACGGACCTCGAAGAAGAAACCGTGAAAGAAGTGAAACGCATTCTTCGTTCCGAATTTGAATAAACGTGAAGCGGATACCCCGTTTCCTGTAATCAAGTAATACCTAAGCCCGCAGCGGGCACAAATATGTCAGACGCCGATAAAACGATACGACTCAGCAAGGTGAAAGGGGAGCTCAACGTTTCCCTCGACCGGATATTTGAATTCCTCGATGAAAAGGGATTCAGCCTGGAGCGGAATCCGAACCAGAAAATTTCGGAAGACATCTACCGTCTTCTCATGCAGGAATTCGCCCAGGACCGGGAGGAAAAGGAAGAGTCCAAGCTGGTTGGTCTCAGTACGAGAACCAAAAAGGAGAGTATTATCCTCGACGAGGAAACGTCGCGCTCGGAAAAACGTGAGCGGGAACGCGAACAGGACGAGGTTCTCATCAAAGACATGGGATCCGGCGGAAAGACTGTCGATACGGCGAAGGAGAAAAAAGCGGAACCCGAACCGGAGGAAGTGATCCGCGCCAAAGCGGAGAAAACCGTTGGCGTGAAAGTCGTTTCGAAGATCGATCTCGGTCCTGCGAAGGAAAAAGGAAAAAAGAAGAAAGAGGAAGCAGAGGAAAAACCGGCGAAAGCAAAAGAAGAAACAAAAGAGAAAAAGCCCACCCGTAAGAAAAAAGAAGAAGAGCCGGCCGAAGAAGAGCCGGTAGCGGAAACGAAGAAACCGGAAGAAGAGATCCCTGCGGTGGTTCCTCCGCCACAGGAAGAACCTGTTCCGGAAAAGCAGGAAGAAGTGCTCTTCCGCCGCACCGTGGAAAAACTGGAAGGGCCCAAGATTATGGGCAAGATCGAGCTGCCTGTTGAGCCCGACAAGAAAAAACCGGTCGCTTCCTCGTCTGCAAAATTCGAAGCGGAAAAGAAAAAGAAACGTAAACGCATCCGCAAAGAAGGCGGCCCTGTCAACCTGCAGGAAGAATCCAAACAGGGCGGACGCGGACGCAACCAGCGCGGCGGCAACCAGCGGGAAGCCAAAGCTGAGCTTACCGAAGAGGAAGTGCAGCAGCAGATCAAGGAGACGCTTGCGCGTCTCAGCGGCCAGGGAAAATCGAAAGCGTCGAAGTATCGCCGTGAAAAACGCGACCAGGTCAGCGCCCGCATCGAGAAAGAGCAGGCAGAGATCGAAGCGCAGAAAGGCGTCCTGAAAGTAACCGAATTCGTTACCGCCAACCAGTTGGCGTCGATGATGAGCATTCCTGTCACGCAGATCATCTCTACCTGCATGACGCTCGGACTTTTTGTATCGATCAACCAGCGCCTGGATGCAGAGATCATCACGATGCTGGCGGAAGAGTACGGATACAAAGTGGAGTTTGTCAGCGTCGAAGTGCAGGAATCCATCCAGGAAGAAGAAGATACCCCGGAACAGCTCGCCGATCGCCCGCCGATCGTGACGGTGATGGGACACGTCGATCACGGGAAAACATCACTGCTCGATTATATCCGGAAAACGAACGTTATCGCAGGCGAATCAGGCGGCATTACGCAGCACATCGGTGCTTACAGCGTTCAGCTCGAGAACGGAAAGCACATCACCTTCCTCGATACGCCGGGTCACGAAGCGTTTACCGCCATGCGCGCCCGCGGTGCGCAGGTGACGGACGTGGCGATCATCGTTGTTGCCGCTGACGACAGCGTCATGCCGCAGACGATAGAAGCGATCAACCATGCGCAGGCCGCAGGTGTGCCGATCGTATTTGCCATCAACAAGATCGACAAGCCCGGCGCAAACCCGGACAAGATCCGCGAAGCGCTGGCGAACATGAATATCCTCGTCGAAGAATGGGGCGGTAAATACCAGTGCCAGGAAATTTCGGCGAAGAAAGGACTCAACATCGAAACGCTGCTGGAAAAAGTGCTGCTCGAAGCGGAATTGCTCCAGCTCAAAGCGAATCCTACGCGCCGCGCGACCGGAACGATCATCGAATCGGCGCTCGACAAAGGAAGAGGATACACCGCAACGATCCTCGTCGAGAACGGGACCATGCGCATCGGCGACGTCGTTCTTGCCGGCTGCTACAGCGGCCGTGTCAAAGCGATGCACAACGAGCGCGGACTCGATGTGGAAGAAGCGGGTCCGGCTACACCTGTGCAGATCCTCGGTCTCAGCGGTGCGCCGCAGGCCGGCGACAAGTTCAACGTGATGGCGGATGAGCGTGAAGCGAGAGAGATCGCCACACGCCGCCTGCAGCTCCAGCGCGAGCAGCAGATCCGCACGACAAAGCACATTACGCTCGACGAGATCGGCCGCCGCCTTGCGATCGGCGATTTCAAAGAGCTCAACATCATTGTCAAAGGCGACGTGGACGGTTCCATCGAAGCGCTTGCGGATTCACTGCTGAAACTTTCAACAGAGAAGATACAGGTGCGTATCGTGCACAAGGGCGTCGGTGCGATCTCCGAATCGGATGTTCTTCTTGCCTCAGCTTCGAACGCGATCATCATCGGCTTCCAGGTGCGTCCTTCTTCCAATGCGAAAAAGCTCGCGGAAACGGAACAGATCGACATCCGCCTGTATTCTGTCATCTACAAGGCGATCGACGAAGTCAAAGCCGCGATGGAAGGAATGCTTGCGCCGGAATACGAAGAACGGATCGTCTGCAACGTGGAAGTGCGCGAGGTTTTCAAGATCTCGAAAGTGGGAACGATCGCCGGGTGCTATGTGCTCGATGGAAAAATTTCACGCAACACCAAAGTGCGCCTGATCCGCAACGGCATCGTGCTGCATGACGGTGCGCTGGGTTCGCTCAAGCGTTTCAAGGACGACGTGAAAGAAGTGGCGTCGGGCTACGAATGCGGACTCAACATCGACAAGTTCGACGATGTGCAGGTGGGCGATCTCATCGAAGGATACGAGATGGTGGAAGTGAAAGGTAAACTCTAAAACTGCGCAGCGAACAGATCACGGTTTATGAAAGTCATCGATCATCTTCACGCGGCGAAGTCGACATTGTTTTCGATAGAAATCCTTCCCCCGCTCAAGGGAACAAGCATCCAGTCGATCTACAACGGCATCGACCCGCTGATGGAATTCAAACCTTCGTTCGTCGACGTCACCTATCACCGCGAAGAATACATTTACAAAAAACGCGACGGAGGTTATCTTGAAAAAGTTTCCATCCGCAAGCGTCCCGGAACGGTCGGCATCTGTGCGGCGATCATGAACCGGTATCACGTGGATGCTGTTCCGCACATCATCTGCGGAGGTTTCACGAAAGAAGAAACGGAAAGCGCGCTCATCGACCTGCACTTCCTCGGCATTGACAATGTGCTGCTGCTGCGCGGCGACGCCATCAAAACCGAATCGGCATTCGTTCCGGAACCCAACGGCCATAATTATGCCATTGACCTGGTGAAGCAGGTCGTGCAGATGAATAACGGGAAATACATGCACGAAGATGTCGTCGACATGGCGCCCACGAATTTCTGCATCGGCGTGGCCGGTTATCCTGAAAAACATTTTGAAGCGCCGAACCTCATCGCCGACATGAAGCACCTCAAGGCGAAAGTCGATGCAGGTGCCGAATACATTGTCACGCAGATGTTCTTCGACAATTCGAAATATTTCGAGTTCGTGAAAAAATGCCGCGAACAGGGCATCAGCGTTCCCATCCTGCCCGGACTGAAAATCCTTACCGGGAAAAAACAGATCCTTTCGCTGTCAAAAATTTTCCACATCGATATTCCACAGGCGCTGTACGAGGAGATTGAAAAATGCAAAGACGACAAAGAAGTGCGTGAAGTGGGGATACGCTGGTGCATACAGCAGGCGAAGGAGCTGGTGAAAGCGAAAGCGCCCTGCCTGCACTTCTACACGATGGGAAGCTCGGACGCTACGCGAAGAGTGGCGAACGAAGTTTTTTAAGACGTATTTCATAATAATTCCCGGCTCAGTGCATAAAAAAAAGAAGGCGTCCGTATAGAGCGCCTTCGAATCGTTTGGGGTGGTTTTACCTGCCTTTTGCAGCAGCTATTCCACGAAAAACTTTCCTCTTTTGAAAATGCACGGTTAAGTCTCAGCCGGGAGTGAACCCGCCGACCTGTTTGAAAGCAGTTTAGTCGTTTTTTAAACGGTTATGTCTGCTTTCTTTTCTCAGCCCGTGTATTTCAAAGAAGATGTTACAAAGATGCGGTAAGGAAGAAGAAAAGTCTTTGACCAAACGCACAATGACGCGTGATTGTGATCACACAAGGCCGATTCAAGAAGGTATCCCGGAATTTTTCAACGCAGCACTTTCCCCGTCTTCAGCACCATTTTCTTCGCGGTTTCGGTAATCGCATCCGCATCGAAATGACATTCGTTCCAGAGCTCGGCCTGTTCACCGTGCTCGATGAAACGGTCGGGAATGCCGAGACGTTTTACCTCGGCGGAATACTGATGATCGCTCATGAACTCGAGCACCGCGCTTCCGAACCCGCCCTGCACGCTGCCGTCTTCCACCGTGATCACTTTGCTGAACTTCGTAAAAATTTCGTGCAGCATTTTTTCGTCGAGCGGCTTCACGAAGCGCATATCGTAATGCGCCGCATCCACCCCGGCTTTCTCCAGCCGTGCGCATGCATCCACTGCAAAATTTCCCGGGTGACCGATCGTGAGTATCGCAATGTCTTTCCCGGCGCGGATCTTTCTGCCCGTTCCGACTTTGATCTCTTCGAACGGTGTTTTCCATTCCGGTGTAACGCCTGCGCCGCGCGGGTAGCGGATGGAAAAAGGGAAATTATTTTTTTCCAGCTGCGCCGTGTACATGAGGTTGCGCAGCTCGGGCTCGTTCATCGGCGCGCTGACCACCATGTTCGGGATGCAACGGAAATATGCAAGATCGAATGCGCCGTGATGCGTGGGGCCGTCGGAACCGGCAAGTCCTCCGCGGTCGAGGCAGAAAACCACGTGGAGGTTCTGCAGCGCCACGTCGTGGATAACCTGGTCGTAAGCGCGCTGCATGAACGACGAATAAATATTGCAGAACGGGATCATGCCCTGCGTGGCGAGTCCCGCGGAAAATGTCACTGCATGCTGTTCGGCAATGCCCACATCGAACGCGCGGTCCGGCATGGCTTTCATCATGATGTTGAGCGAGCAGCCGGTCGGCATTGCGGGCGTGATGCCCATGATCTTCGGATTTTTTTCCGCGAGCTCGACGATCGTGTTGCCGAAAACATCCTGGTATTTCGGCGGCTGCGGTTCATTCGAAACCGGCTTCACGAGCTTGCCCGTGTGCTTGTCGAACAGCCCGGGCGAATGCCAAAGCGTTGGATTTCCTTCTTCGGAAAATTTGAATCCTTTTCCTTTTGTCGTCAGCACGTGCAGCAGCTTGGGACCCGGAATATCTTTCAGGTCCTGCATCACTTTCACGAGGCGGTCGACATCATGCCCGTCGATCGGGCCGAAATAACGGAACTGCAGCGATTCGAAAAGATTGCTTTGCTTGAGCAGCGCTGTTTTCAGCGCATCGCTCACTTTCGAAGCGATCT
>DASTSF010000370.1:0-4883 GCA_035760825.1 Bacteroidia bacterium | reverse complement strand
ATGTAACCGGTTCCTGCGAGACGATCTGACTGGATGGTGAATGCGTCGGTCGCGGGATTCGGGAAAACACCGATGAGCGAAGGAAGCGGGGCGAGATTGTTCACGGCCACATTCGTGGTGTAACCGCACTGAAGCGGATCGCCGCAGATATAATGCACGAGGAAATTCCGTGTGATCACGAGTGCAGAATCATAATAGGCGAGCGCAGTGCTGCTTGCTCCGACTTCAGGGATATGATCCTGGCCTTCCCAGGTTTCAAAGCAGTGTTCGATTCCCAGGTTGTTCAGGCGGATGTCGACGGAATGTGAGCCATCCACAACAAGCAGCGGATACTGCCCGAGGAGGGAGATCGTGTCCGTGTAATAAGGAACTGTTCCGTCCTGGTTGCCATGGAACATCATCGCCGGCATATCTCCGGGATTGATCCAGGAAGTATCACCGATCGCGCCGCACAATTCGATCACGGCCCTGAACGAAGACGAATATCCCGGGTTTCCGCTAAGTCCTTCGATTCCTCCGTTCAGTCCGTAATGATTGGCTGTATCCGCATACACCGGGAATTCGCTCATGTTGTCCATGTAAGCCATGTGAAGCGCGGTGATGGCGCCGGCCGAAATACCCATAAAATAAATATTCGACGTATCGATGCGATAGGAATTTCCATTGGTGACCACATCTTTCTTGAAGAACCGCACAGCCGCTTTTCCGTCATGCACAGCGCGGATCACGGAACCGGCCGCATCCACAGAATCAGGCGAGCCCAGCGGGAAATTCGTCATGCCCACGCGATAATCGATGGACGCGACCACGTACCCCATTTTTGCAAAGTCGTGACAGAACTGGATCACGTCCGTGCCGGTTTTCGATCCGCCGAGAAAATTCCCGCCGTGCATGATAATGATGAGCGGCCGCATACTGCCGGTATCGCCCTGGGGAAAATGCAGGTCGAGTTTCAATGTGGTATTTGCATTGGTATAATTCACATTCGAGCCATACACGATGTTCGACACGGTGCTGTCCTGGAATATGAAATCACGGTAACGCAGGCCGTCGCATGGCGTTGTTTGCGCAATAAGCCCCGAAGAGAAAATGGCTGAAGAGGCGAGAAGGATGGTAAAGATTTTTTTCATGGTGAACGGAATTGATGAATTCATTTCAGAATTGGTAATTGAGCCCGATACCCGGCGACAGAACGCGTGTTTTGTACGTTCCGGAAAAACCGGTTTCGATATTGGTGTCGGTACGTTTCATCGCTTCGATGTAAAGGAATGAAACGTCGGCCGAAAGATTTTGAAGGAACGTCCAGCTGGCTCCGGCTGTTACACCGATGCGGTCGCTGTCGGGAGTTTCCGGCGTGAGATAACCTGCTTTCACCGGCGTGTGGTCGTAATAAATCCCGGCACGCAGCTGGATCTTATCATTAAGCGAATATTGCGCGCCCCCGCGAAGGATGTACGTGTCATGGTACATGCGCGGGGAACGGATGTCGCTCAGTTTGTCGGTGTGTTCCGCGAAATCGATGCGCAGCGTATCATATGTGTGCCAGCCGATGTAATTCAGATCGAGCGCGAACTTCCATTTGTCGTTTGTATAACCGATGCCGGCATTGAGAACAGAAGGCAGCTTTATCGCGGAAGAGAACGTGGTGTTCGGGAAATAATCCGCCAGCGAAGAGGGAACGGTAAATTTCGCATCGCCGTTCTCCACTTTCACATTCACCGACGATCGATAGGAAAGACCGGCGCTCCAGTTGTCGCTGATGTGAATGAAAAGTCCGGCGTTGAAACCGTAACCGCCCGCGGAACCGTTGAGCGTCGCTTCTCCGTAATTGCCGTTCGCATCCTGCACGGGAATTCCCTGCCGCATTTCAAACCCGCCGGTGGCGTACACGAAACCTGCGCCCAGCCCGATGTAATCGTTGACCTTCCACGTTACCGTGGGCTGGATGAAGATCGTTTTCAGGTTTATTTCCCGGATCAGGAATTGTCCTTTCCAGTCGTCCGGCCATTCTGCAAGACTGCCGAACGGCGTGTAAACACCGACGCCTGCGGAAAGTGTTGTTCCGTGCCAGAGCGCATACGCATTGAACGGTGTGCCGACATGCGGCTGCATATAGGCGGTGTAAATTCCCGGAGCCGGTTCGAGGTATTCCGTGTGGTGGAAGAGCAGGTTCGTGCCCGCATTCACCATGAAGCGGTGGTCGAGAAAGGCGGCGCCGCCGGGATTGAAGAAAAGACAGGATGCATCGGTGAGCAAACCGGTTCCGGTGTGTCCCATTCCCATTTGCCTCGGGCTTTGCGCATTCACCTGGAATCCCCCGGCGAATGAAAAACGGCAAAAAGCGAGAAAGAAAAGGAGTACGGCGGAAAGCCTCATTCTCAAATTTAACAAAACATTCAGAATGTGTTCACCCCGGTGCAATGCAGAAATCAGGCGCGCTGCTTCAATGCAGCGTAAACTGATTCGTAGGAAGGCACGGGAACTCCCGCTTTCCGGCCGGTCCGCACCACGTATCCCGTAAATGTTTCCAGCTCTGTTTTGCGTCCAAGTGAAAAATCGAGCTGCATGGACGTTCGCGCTTCGTACGGGTAGCCGGACATTTTCTCAAGCAGGCCGGGAATGAAACCAGGCCCGAAAAAAACATTTTTCGCACGCGCGATCGAAATAACCTCTTCCAGCATTTCGGTGAGCAGGCGCTTCTTTTCCGGCTTTTCGAGGACCTGGCCGAACGAATCATTTTCCAGTGAGCCCACGCTGGCGATCGCGGAAGCGAAGATGAATTTCTCCCACACTTCTTTGGAAATATCTTTTCGGGAAAATGTATTTATTCCGGCGCGCTGAAAAATGCCAGCGACAGAAGACAACAAGACATCGTCTTCGAAACCGATGAGCACCTGGTTGAATCCGCCGCGGAAACGGATCGCTCCCGGCGCTTCGATGTACGCATTGAAATAGCAGCAGCCCCGGAAAATTTTTGCCTGCGGAAATTCTTTCAGCAACAATTCATACGGCTCGATGCCGTTCATCAAGGGGATGACCGCGGTTTTTTCATTTACGTTTTTCCGTACAGAAGCGATCGCTCCTTCGAGACTGTACGTTTTCACGCAAACCAGCAGCACATCGAAAATTCCTGCGGACGAAAGTTCATCGGTCACTGCATCGGGGTGAACGACTATTTCTTTTTCTCCTTCGGAAATTTTCAATCCATGTGCAGATATCGCCTCTGCATGTGTGCCGTGCGCAATGAAAATGATCTCAGCCTGCGGATCGCCGGAATAATGCTGCGCCAGCTTTCCCCCGTAGAACCCGCCGACGCCGCCAATACCGAGAACGGCGATACGTTTTTTCATCGCGAAAAAAATCAGCGTTTCAGCCCCGCCTCTTCCCGCAATTGTTTCGAGGTCTTCTTGCTGCCGTCGTGGCTCCAGCCGGGCGGACCGAAAATATACATCAGCTTGTTGCGGAATCCCGGCGCTTTGCGGACATCATGGTAAATGCTTTTGAACTCGTGGAAAATAACATTGGCCGGGTGATGCGATTCGATGTTTTTCGTGAGACCGTAAACCACTTTTTCCTCTTCCGCCTGGAACGTCCCGAAAAGCTTGTCCCATACGATCAGGAACATGCCCATGTTGCGGTCGAGGTATTTCACGTTCGCCCCGTGATGCACGCGGTGGTGCGAAGGCGTGGACAGGAATTTTTCAAAGAAACCAAGTTTGGGAACATATTGCGTGTGAATGAAAACGCCGTAAAGCTGGGTGATGGAGTAGCCGAAGAAAATATCCTGCGCTTTAAAGCCGAGGAAGGCGAGCGGAATGAAATAAATAAAACGGTAAACAGGTTCGAACAGCGAAGAACGCAGTCCTACGCTGAGGTTGAATTCCTGCGAGGAATGATGCGTGACATGCACCGCCCAGAAAAGCCGGCAGTTGTGGTCGACATAATGAATCACCCAGAACGCAAAATCCACGGCGACGATCACCACCGGCCAGTAGATCCACGGGTTGGTTATCTGCGTGACGTGATGCGCGAAAACATTCGAAAGGACAAAGAGCGCGATGACGCGCATGCCGAGGTCGACGAAGATGTTGATGAACATCAGGTACATGTTCTCGAAGAAGCCGAGCTTGCTGTACCGTTCGTTGCGGTGAAGGTTGGAAACGATGATCTCCAGCCCGATGAAGATGACGTACATCGGCGTGGTGATCAGAAAAAGCAGCGATTCGCTGAAAGCCTGCATGGATGCAAAATTAAGCAAGGATGAGGAACGGAAAATGACAGTTACCGGAATTCCCGTTAGCTTTGCCGGAAAATTTTCGCTTGGCGCTCGCTTTTTTTTATGGAATGCTGACCGGCGCAGTGATGAGCGTGATGCTCGGCACCGTTTTTTTCGCCCTGGTGCAGAACAGCATCGACCACGGTGTGCGCGCAGGGATCTTTATCGCGTCGGGTGTTATTTTGTCAGACTGCATCCTGATCACTGCAAGCTGGTTCAACGCGGAAATTTTTCCTGAGGGCGGAAAGACCGAAATGATCGTGCGCATCTGCGGGGCGACGTTCCTGCTCGTTTACGGCATCATGAATATCGTTCGCAGGAAGACGCTCGATTTCCCGGAGACGGAGCGGAAAAAAGTTCCCATGTATATGCTGATGGGTTTTGCGCTCAACATTCTCAATCCGGGCAATTACATCGGGTGGCTGGCAGTGACGACGAACATCAAAACCGTGGTCGGCTATACCTCGGGAACGGCGGCATTTTATTACGCCGGTGCGCTCTGCGCCATTTTCGGGATGGAAATGCTCATCTCTTTCGGCGCGTCCTTCCTCAAAAAATTCATCACGCGCAGGTTCCTCATCTGGGTGGACCGTACCGTAGGCGCGTT
>DASTSF010000369.1:0-3468 GCA_035760825.1 Bacteroidia bacterium | reverse complement strand
GACCGAATCCGCCGTCTCTCCGCAAACGATGAATCCGTGGTCGGTCGTTTCATTTACACAATAGCACGCGCTCAGCCCCAGTCCCGGGTAAATGTACGACCAGAGCTGGTTGCCGGCGGCATCGGTTTTTACAAGCAGGATGCGGGCAGGGTTATTCGATGAAGCCGGGTACTGGGAGGAATAAAAACAGGTGGCCATCAGGTAACCGCCGTCGCTCGCGGCGCAGACGCAGTTGGCATCGAAAGGCTTGATGAAAAAATCGGATTTGGGAAAGCTTTTGATCCACTGCGTGGCGCCGCCGGCGCCGATTTTTACCAGGTAAGCATACGCAAGCGGGTTGACTGCGGTATCCATTTCCGGGACGGCGTCCGCAGTGAAAATATAACCTCCGTCGATCGTCTGCCGGAGATTATGCGCACAATGCGACTCGCCCCAGATCGCGTATTCGTTGGTGAACGTGACGACCTGCGCCGGAAGAACGGACACGGAAAGAAGCAGGGTATGAAGCAGCAGTTTTTTCATGTGCGAGGGTTGTATACAACGAAAGCTACTTCAACAGGCGCTGAATTCCAAATAACAGCCGGATGCGACGGCAGGAAAAGAAATGCGGACAGTTGTCCGGAAAGACAATTTTCTTCCCGGCCAGCGCTCATTTTTGCAGGTGATTTTTTGACGGATGCAATTGCTGTTTTCAACAACGTCCCCATCTTTTCAACAAAGCGAAAAAACAGGGTTTTGCCCGGAATCTTCACGCGCTAAATGATGTACCTTCGAAGCACTTTTTCCCGAAACATTATGAGCCGTCCGGTCAAGATCAAAAACGCACTGATTTCCGTATTTTACAAAGACAATCTCGAACCCGTCATCCGTCGCCTGCATGAGCTCGGTGTCGGACTTTTCAGCACCGGCGGCACGCAGACCTTCATCGAACAGCTCGGCATTCCCGTTACTCCCGTCGAGCAGCTGACTTCCTATCCTTCCATTCTTGGCGGGCGCGTGAAAACGCTTCACCCGAAAGTGTTCGGCGGAATTCTCGGCCGCCGCGGACTCGACACGGACGTCGCGCAGCTGGAAGAATATGAAATTCCCGAGATCGATCTCGTTATCGTCGACCTTTATCCCTTCGGGGAAACGGTCGCATCCGGCGCTTCGGAGCAGGACATCATCGAGAAGATCGACATCGGCGGCATCTCGCTCATCCGCGCCGCTGCAAAAAATTTCAGCGACGTGCTCATCGTTGCTTCCCGCCAGGATTATCCCGGCCTGCTCGATATCCTTAACAGCAGTAACGGTTCGACAGAAGTGGAAGACCGCCGTCGCTTCGCGGCGCGCGCATTCGCCGTTTCTTCGGAATACGACACCACGATCTTCAACTGGTTCAACAGCGACGGAGCCGAGCTCGCGTTCCGCAGCGCATGGAACGGCGGCCGCACCCTGCGCTACGGGGAGAACCCGCACCAGTCGGCGAAATTTTTCGGGGATCTTTCGCAGATGTTCGACCAGCTCTGCGGGAAAGAGCTTTCGTACAACAACCTGCTCGACATCGACGCCGCTGTGAATCTCATGGCGGATTTCACCGATACCACGTTCGCCATTCTCAAGCACAACAACGCCTGCGGACTCGCCTCGCGCAAAACCGTGCTGCAGGCCTGGACCGACGCGCTCGCCGGCGATCCTGTTTCCGCATTCGGCGGAATTCTCATCTGCAACCGCATCATCGACGCGAAGGCGGCGGAAGAGATCACGAAGATCTTCTTCGAGGTGATCATCGCTCCCGGCTACGAACCCGCAGCGCTCGAAACGCTCCGGCAGAAACAAAACCGCATCGTACTCGTACAAAAACCGGTGACGCTTCCGTCCGGCCAGTTCCGTTCCCTGCTCAACGGGGTCATCGCACAGGAGAAAGACCTGCGCTCGGAAACTGCAGCGGACATGAAACCCGTCACACATTCGGTTCCCACGGAAGATGAATATGCCGATCTTGTTTTTGCGAACAAGCTGGTCAAGCATACCAAGTCGAACACCATCGTTCTTGTAAAAAACCGCCAGCTGCTGGCCAGCGGAACGGGACAGACATCACGCGTGGATGCGCTCAAGCAGGCGATCGCGAAAACGCAGCAGTTCGGTTTTTCACTGGACGGCGCGGTGATGGCTTCCGATGCGTTCTTCCCTTTCGCGGATTGCGTGGAAATTGCGAACGGCGTGGGAATTCATGCGGTTGTGCAGCCCGGCGGATCGATACGCGACAAGGATTCTGTCGAATTCTGCGACAGGAACGGGATGGCGATGGTGTTCACCGGAACAAGACATTTCAAGCATTAATACTAACAAAAACCCAAAAATGAAATTCCAAATCCCATCCTGAACGGCAATCGCCAACCCGGAAAACCTGGAATTTGGAACCTGAAACTTTGGAATTTCAACCGTTATGGGAGTATTCGACCTCTTTACTCAGGAAATTGCCATCGATCTTGGCACTGCCAATACGATCATCATTCACAACGATAAAGTGGTCGTGGACGAGCCTTCCATCGTTGCCGTCGACAGGGCCACGGGAAAAGTGATCGCCGTCGGCAAGCAGGCCATGCAGATGCACGGCAAAACGCACGAGAACATCAAAACGATCCGCCCGCTGAAGGATGGCGTGATCGCCGATTTCCACGCGGCCGAGCACATGATCCGCGGAATGATCAAGATGATCAACCCCGGGCGCCGCGTGTTCCAGCCTTCGCTGCGCATGGTGATCTGCATTCCTTCCGGCATCACTGAAGTTGAAAAGCGCGCGGTGCGCGATTCGGCGGAGCACGCCCACGCGAAAGAAGTTTACCTCATCCATGAGCCGATGGCGGCCGCGATCGGTATCGGCATCGACGTCGAGGAGCCGATGGGCAACATGATCATCGATATCGGCGGCGGTACGTCGGAAATTGCGGTCATCGCGCTCGGCGGTATCGTCTGCGACAAATCCATCCGCATCGCGGGTGACGAGTTTACAGGCAGCATCGAAGAATACATGCGCCGCCAGCACAACATCCTCATCGGTGAACGTACAGCGGAACGCATCAAGATCGAAGTCGGCGCCGCCATGGCGGAGATCGAAAATCCCCCGCCGGATTTTCCCGTGCACGGGCGCGATCTCATGACGGGTATTCCGAAGGAGATCTACGTTTCCTATGTCGAGATCGCGCATGCGCTGGACAAATCGATCTCGAAGATCGAGGAAGCCATTCTCAATGCGCTCGAGATGACGCCGCCGGAATTGTCCGCCGATATTTACCGTACCGGCATCTACCTTGCCGGCGGAGGTTCTCTCCTCCGCGGCCTCGACAAGCGCATTTCGCTCAAAACGAAGCTGCCTGTTCACGTGGCGGAAGATCCGCTCCGCGCAGTAGCCCGCGGAACGGGCATCGCGCTCAAGAACATTGACAAATTTCCGTTCCTCATCAAGTAGGGGAAATCCGGAATACC
>DASTSF010000368.1:0-2594 GCA_035760825.1 Bacteroidia bacterium | reverse complement strand
AGCAGTTTCTCATCCCCGAGCTGAAAAAAAAATTCCCCGAATACACCCATGAGGTCCATTATTCTTTCAACGACAGCACCGGCTCGGTATCGAAATGGAAAGGCGGTGAAAAATCGCAGACGGAACAATATGATACAAATGACGAGCTCAACCGTTACAACGAATCCGGGCAGAACCATTGAACCAAACATCAATCACCAGGATAAACTACACCTTAATCACCATCACCATGAAAAACACTCACCGGAAATTTTCTTTCCTCCTGCTCGCCTCCGCGCTTTTCGCTGCAGGATGCGGCACCGAAACGCCTCCGAAAAACATGATGACTTCACAGGCTCCGCCGAATTCCACCACCTGGGCGATCAGCGGGTACACGGTCACCGTGAATGGCAAAGCATTTTTCGGCAACGGCGTCAGTTATTCCCCGATCCCGTGGGGAACCTGCTCGGCCTTCAACCCATACGGCGATTTCACGATCAATACATGGAGCTCCGTCTGGCAGCGCGACCTCACGCTGATGCGGGCCAACAACGTCAACCTCATCAAAACCTACAACACGCTCGATTCCGTCCAGCTCGTCAATGCAGGTGATCCATACACATGGGATCATGACCACAGCCATTTCCTCGATTCATGCTGGAACAACGGGAACAATCCGGTGTACGTGCTCATGGGTTATGCTCCTCCGAAAAACCAATCGTCCATCTTCTTTTCGGACACGTGGAGCGATCCGGCAAACGTTGCCGCGCGCGCCGTGATCAAATCGAGCCTCGTCAAGCTGGCGAAAAAATGGGGAAGCTACCCGGCCGTGATGGGATTCGTGATGGCGAACGAGATCAATGCGAGCAACATCATCAACAGTTCGCAGTTCTTCACATACTGGAACAATGTCGCGCTCGCCATGGACAGTGCAGCGCCCGGGAAGCTGGTAACGCTCGCCAACGTCGACGACGGGATGAACACCGTGAACGCGGGCAACCCGTACATGACATCGCCCAACTTCTTCTGGGGATACAATTCCTACCGCGGCAACTGGACAAACTCGAACGGCTTCGACAATATGTTCTCGGCGTTCGCAACGGCCACGGCGTCGAACAAGCACCCGCTCATGCTCACGGAATGGGGCGCACCTGCGTGTGCACAGGACACGGGCGGAGCGATCATCAACATGAGTGCATCGCAAATGCAGGATCTCGTCACTTATGTTACCGGTCATTACGGCAACATGGTCGCGAACCGGTCGGATGATTCTACCGGCGTGTGCTGCGGCGGTGCGTATTTCGAATGGACCGACGAATGGTGGAAGGCCGATCCGGCAGGCATGCAGTGCAACCAGCCCAATGCCGCGCCAGCCTGTCACACCGGCATCTGGGACGCATCGGGAACACCGTGGCTGCCCAACTTCCCGGGCCATTACTGGGACGAAGAAGGATTCGGATTGTTTTCGATTACACCGGTAAGTCCTTCCACGCGCGTCCCTGTGGTCAGCGGCGGCTGCATCGGCCCGTGGAATCCGAAAACGAACCAGCCGTATCCTGCAGACAGTCTCGGGATGCGTCCCCATGCCACCGCTCTTTTCAGTGCGATGAAAAACAGCATGGCGCATTAGGCTTATGCCTGGCCGGAAATCATTCATGGAACTGCCCGGCCCGCTTTAGACCATGCAGCCCGGCCGACTCCCGGCGATCATTACTCAAAAAAACAAGGCCATACATGTCTTCGCTATCCGCCATACCAAGATTCATTCCGGCTTTCCCGGCACCGGCCCAGCTGTCGCGAAAAAAAGGAGGCGTTTTTCTTACCGACAACCGCGCAGCCGCTGCGCAGCGGAAGATCAGTGAGCCCCGCGGGAATGCGGCGGTTGCACAATTGCACGCAACCGCAGCTGCGGATAAAATCTTTCCGGCGGAACAACCTGTGCAGCTTGCCCGAAATAAAAGGATACGGGGAACCGTCGGTGGCGCATTGGGCCTCGGTGTTACCGGCGCCCTCATCGGGAGCGTTGTTCCTGGAATCGGCACCACGCTCGGCGGGCTGGTCGGCCTGGGCGTCGGCGCACTTCTCGGTTACGGCCTCTCCGGCCCCACCATTTATCCCAACCTGCACAGGAATGAATACCAAAACGAGCTGCGCGATTACAGGAGATACCAGCGTGAAAGACAAGGCGCCCGAAGAGCTTACGAGCAGGGCACGATCATCCGCTATTCGAATTCCAACAGCAGGGCATTTACACGCCTGCTTCACCAGGGACAAGTGCTGTATACCTATGACGTAAGCAACCAGCTCGCGATCGGCAGCAACGCCGGTCCCATCAAGCATGCGATCGTCGCCGGCGACCAGGACGTGAAGGCAGCAGGAATGGCGAATGTCATCCTTCCGACACAAGGACAACAGGTGACATCAGAATACGAACAGGCCGCTGCACGGGTGGAGCACCTGAACTTGCTGCGCGAGGAATTCGAAGAGCGGGCAAAGGAGATTATCAAGAGAAGAAATGTGCAGCGCCACACGGTGGACAATATTCCGAATGAAAAAGAAAAAGATATCGTGAGAGAATATTTCCAGACCATGAGCCAGCTGGAGCATTACGAAGA
>DASTSF010000367.1:0-4355 GCA_035760825.1 Bacteroidia bacterium | reverse complement strand
TCCTATCGCCTGACTGATCCTTTCCAGGGTGTTCACAGCTTCGGGGCAAGGCTTAATCTCTGATTATTGGCCGTTTCGGCTAAATTTCTTAACTTTGATTTACAGGAGAGTCCCGGGAAACCCCCGGGATTCTCCTTCTGTTTTCAACCGCTGTTAAATTTTAATTTTCTAACCATGTCTCAGATAAATTATGTAACTGAAGAAGGCTTAAAGAAGCTTCAGGATGAGCTTAACCACCTTAAAACCAAGGAGAGACCGAGCATATCCCGCCAGATTGCAGAAGCCCGGGACAAAGGTGATTTATCCGAAAACGCGGAATATGACGCTGCCAAAGACGCCCAGGGCCTTCTTGAGCTGAAGATCTCCAAGCTCGAGGAACTGATCAGCAATTCAAGAATCGTGGATGAGTCCCAGCTCGATACATCCAAAGTGCTCATTCTCTGTAAGGTCACAATACGAAATGTGAAGACCAACCAGAAAATGACCTATATGCTTGTCCCGGAGAATGAATCCGACCTGAAATCCGGGAAAATATCCGTCAATTCGCCAATAGCAAAAGGTCTTCTCGGCCGGAAGAAGGGCGAGATCGCGGACGTGGTGGTTCCTTCGGGCGCGATGAAATTCGAAATACTCGATATTGCCCGGTAATGGCCAGTATCTTTTCACGTATAGTCGCCGGCGAAATTCCCTGCCATAAAGTGGCAGAAACAGAAAGCTGTCTTGCCTTCCTGGACGTTTTCCCGCTGGTTACCGGCCATGTGCTTGTGATTCCTAAAAAGGAGATCGATTACATTTTCGATCTTGACGATGAGCTGTTTTCCGACCTTCATCTCTTCTCCGGGAAAGTAGCGAAAGCGCTGAAAAAAGCCATTCCCTGCCGTCGCGTAGGTGTCGCCGTTATCGGGCTTGAAGTGCCGCATGCGCACATTCATCTTGTCCCGATGAACGTCATGTCCGATATCAATTTCAGCAGGGAAAAGATGAAACCTTCGAAAGAAGAGCTGGAATCGACGGCGAAGAAAATACGAGACGCTTACGAAGGGCTGTAATGCCTATTTCTTGACCTGTACCCTGCCCGGGTTTTCGGAAATGAACGAATTCCAGGATGCATGCTTTTTCCCCGGGGAACTTTCCTTTTTTCCCTGGAAAAAATGGCATACCGCGGCGGCAAGTCCATCCGTTGCATCGAGGTATTCGGGTAACTCGCGGAACACAAGCAGGCGCTGCAGCATCATCCCGACCTGCTCTTTCGAAGCGTTGCCATTGCCCGTAATGGAAAGCTTGATCTTCTTCGGACTGTATTCGAAAATCGGGATATCACGCGTAAGCGCGGCTGCAATCGCAACACCCTGGGCGCGGCCAAGCTTCAGCATAGATTGCACATTCTTTCCGAAAAAAGGCGCTTCCACCGCGAACTCGTCGGGAAGATGTTTTTCCAGCAGTTCTACGGTGCTTTCGAAAACCTTTTTGAGCTTGAGGGTGTGATCTGCATTTTTTTCCATGCGAACGACACCGAGATCAATGAGCTTCATTTTCTGACCCGACACAGAGATAACGCCGTATCCCATCACGTTCGTTCCCGGGTCGATGCCGAGAATAATTTTTTCCTGCTGTGTTTTCGGAGAATGCACTTCGGAGCTTATCGTAAATTTACCCTGATGCCGCTTAATTCTTCTCTTGCCAAACGGATCAGCCTACTCATAAAGATACTTATTGTGCTTGTGGCGGCGGCGGCGATCTTCCTTAAGTTTTCAAAAGCCTCCATGGCGGAGACCATCGGTCAGGCCTTCCGCACCGGGATCAGCCGGAATTTATCACTTTTCATTTTCGCTTTCCTGCTGATACCCGTCAACTGGGCGCTCGAAGCGCTGAAGTGGCAAAAGCTGGTTTCTGTTTCGGAAAAGATAACTTTCATGCAGGCATTCGGCAGCGTGCTCAGCGGACTTACCGTGGGTACGCTTACGCCGAACCGGTTCGGGGAATTTGCAGGACGTATCTTCCTCCTTTCCAAAACCGGGAAACTGGAAGCTGTATGGCTTTCTTTCATTGCCAGCGCTGCACAGGTGATCGTCACACTGCTGGCAGGTCTGCCGGGTTTTATTATTCTTTGCACAGACGGAAATTTCCTTCCGGGCGGGTTCCGGAAAAATATTTCTTACGAGGCGTTCGCATTCGCGTTGCTGCTGGCCGGCCTGGTCCTGGTTTATTTTTTCCTTCCGGATGCAGCGCGGAACAGGCTCCGGAAGCTCCGCACTGTTCCGCGCCATCTTTTTGCTTCCGCACTTTTCCTTTCTGCGGCACGCTACGCCGTTTATGCATTCCAGTTTTTTTTGCTGCTCAGGATGATGGGCGTCGAAGGACATTCCGGGTCTATCTTTGCCGGCATCACCGTGAACTATTTCCTCGTTACGCTTACACCCGCACTTCCGGTAATGGAAATTTTCGTCCGGGCCTATCTCGCCGGAACAGTTCTCGGATCCGTTTCCGGGCAGGCTGAATTATGCGGAATTACGGCGGCGCTTATCTGGATAATGAACATCGCCGTTCCTTCCGTCGCCGGAATGGGTTGGGTGTTTGCGTGGAGGATCTTCAGAAAAAAAACATGACCCTGCTTATCTACATAGTTGTGGGCATCGCGCTTTCGTACGGTATTTTTTTGCTGTACACCGGTTTTTATTTTTTCGTTCCAACGGTAAAACCCGAACATCCTGCAAAGCCAGGAAAAATTTCGGTTGTGATCGCATTCCGCAATGAAAAAGTACATTTTTCCGAATGTCTTTACGCGCTGTCCAATATCGATTTCAATTCTGAAAATGCAGAGCTGATCCTCGTCGATGATCATTCAGATGACGGCAGCCGGGCCGAAGCAGCGGATTTCTGCCGCAGGCATGCGTACGCCAGGCTACTTTTGCTGGAAGCGGAAGAACAGGGAAAAAAGGCGGCGCTGCATAAAGGAATCCGGGAGGCGGACGGAGAGATCATTGCGGTGACGGACGCCGATTGCATAGCCGGAAAAAACTGGCTGAAGGTAATTCGCGAACGCTTCACCGATCCTGAAAAAAATTTCCTGACGGGTCCGGTCAAATTCGTTTCGCACGACAGCTTCGTGGAAAAGCTGCAGGCATCGGAACTGTGCGTGCTGCAGGCATTGACGGGCGGCTCGGTGAAAGCCGGGTTTCCATTGTTCGCCAACGGCGCGAACATGGCTTTCCGGAAAAAATTCTACGAAGAATCGGACGGCATGCGTGATTCTGCATCGGCGAGCGGTGACGACATGTTCCTGCTGATCGAAGCCGTAAAGCACGATCCGCGCAGCGTAGGTTACCTCGATAACGTTTCGGCAACCGTACTCACGTGGCCGGAAAAAACATGGAAAGGAATGCTGGAGCAGCGAACCCGGTGGGCTTCAAAAACGGGAAAATACCGCAGGCCCCTGCTGACGATAACCGCCCTGCTCGTTTTCCTGATGAACGCTTCTCCCCTGCTGCTCACCCTGCTTTCACTCGTGGAAAGAGACCTGCTCGTGGCCGCGGTCGTCACGTGGTTCTGGAAAGCTTCAGTTGACCTTTTGTTGTTATCTTTAGCCGTCCCATTTTTTAAGGAGCGTTCGTTGGCAGCTTCCGCGGTTGCAGGCACATTTATATATCCCTTCATTGGAATAATGATCGTGCCCGGAATCATGCGCAGGAGCTTCACGTGGAAGGGCAGAAAATGGAAAGCCTGATTGAATGGCCAAGCGCAGGAAAGAAAAGACCTACTCACTGACCGCATTTGCGTGGCAACGCCTGCGCAGGAACAAGCTGGCGCTTTCGGGCATCGGCATCATCGCTTTTTCCATTCTCATTTCCATTCTCGGCTATCTTATCACACCTGATAAAAGTCCGGACGCAGACACACACATCGACGAGATCGGCATCAAACGGCCGGGATTCAGCTGCAATCTCATCCGCCTGCGGAAAAACACGGACATCAACAACCAGAGCTTTATCCGGACAATGCTGTTCGGGCGTGTGAACGATTATGAATACCACGCGTACAAGAACTACTGGTTCAGCGGAAACGACATCCTGTGGGAAGAGTACAACGACGGTCCCGGCATTCCCAAGATCTGGAGGTACAATCTTGCCGATGCGATCTACCCGATCAACCCGGCATTCCAGATCAAGAACGACACGATCAACGGCGTGATGGATTTTTACGCTTACGGCGAAACACGCAAGATGCACAAGACCGTGCAGGAGCTGCGGCAGGAAATCCTGGGCAACATTTACCATGAAAAATTCCTGCTCGGCACCGACCATTTCGGCCGCGACCTGCTGAGCCGCCTGATGATCGGAACGAGAATATCGCTTTTC
>DASTSF010000366.1:0-12476 GCA_035760825.1 Bacteroidia bacterium | reverse complement strand
CTGCTGAGTTACCTGCGAAAGATGGGCAGGTCGGCGCGTCGTGTTCTTTTTTTCTTCAGTACTCATTGCTGGATCGGGCCTGTTGTAATTTTCCGGGGAAAGGGTTCCAAAAGTAGAAAAATATGATTCCCCTCCGACGCTTTTTTTTCTACATATAAATAAACGCGTTTTCAACAGGAAATGTTAGCGTTTCGTCATATCTAATTATCAACAGGCAGGACTTTTTCTGCGCAAACCAGGTGCGGCAACGGATTTTGTTTTGTATAGTCTTGAAGCGCAGGCGCTGAAATAAACGTTAATTTTGCACACCTTAAATCATGGACCCGATTCAGTTAGGCGATAAGCATTTTGTTCCCTATATCAGTGAGGAAAAGATCAGCGCCGCGGTGAAGAACGTAGCGAACGCGATCAACATGGATTACGACGGAAAGCATCCGTTGTTCCTCGTCGTGCTGAACGGTTCTTTCCTTTTTGCTGCTGATCTCGTGCGTTCCGTGAAGCTGAACTGCGAAGTTTCTTTCGTCAAGCTGGCTTCGTATGAAGGAACGTCTTCATCAGGAACCGTGAAGGAGCTCATCGGCCTTAATGAATCGATCGCCGGCCGCGATGTGATCATCGTGGAGGATATTGTCGATACCGGCAATACGATCGCGCAGCTGGTGGAGCAGTTGCTGAAGCGGGAACCGGCGTCGCTCCGCATCGCGTCGCTGCTGCTGAAGCCGGAAGTGTATAAAAAACAGATCCCGGTCGATTATGTCGGCCTCCGCATCCCGAACGATTTTATCGTGGGCTATGGTCTCGACTACAATGGCCTCGGCCGGAACCTCCGCGACATTTACGTGATCAGGAATCAATAAACAACTTCAGCACGATCAGTATGATAAACATTGTTCTCTCAGGTCCTCCGGGCGCAGGAAAAGGAACCCAGGCCACGAAGCTCGTCGACAAATACGGGTTCAAGCAGCTTTCCACCGGCGATATTTTCCGCGCGATCAAGAAAAGTGATTCTCCCCTCGCGAAAGAAGTGATCAGCTATATGGACAAAGGAATGCTTGTTCCGGATGAGCTGACGATCCGTGTGCTCGAGGCGGAAGTGAATATGTACATGAACCAGGTCGGGTTTATTTTCGACGGCTTCCCGCGCACGATCGCACAGGCGGAAGCGCTCGATAAATTTCTTGCCGGCAAGGGAATGATCGTCTCAGCCATGCTCGCGCTGGAAGTGAATGATGAGGAGCTGAAAAAAAGGATCCTTCTCCGCGGAAAAGATTCCGGCCGCGCCGATGACCAGGATCCGCAGATCGTTGAAAAAAGGATCACGGAATACAATACGAAAACTGCTCCGCTGCGCGACTATTACGCGGCGCAGGGTAAATACCGTTCCGTATACGGCATCGGTGATATCGAAGAGATCTTTGCAAAGCTTTGCAAGGAAGTCGATGACCTGCGATAATATTGCTAATCACGGTTCGGAAGCTTCCGAACTCCGAACTCCGAACTGAAGTGTCCGAATCCAACTTTGTCGATTACGTCAAGATCTGCTGCCGCTCCGGGAAGGGCGGAGGAGGCTCCGTGCATTTTCTCCGCACGGCGCAAACAGCGAAAGGCGGACCCGACGGCGGCGACGGCGGACGCGGGGGACACGTCATCGTACGCGGGAACAAGCAGCTGTGGACGCTGCTTCACCTCAAATACCGCAAGCACGTGATCGCCGAAGACGGTGAATCGGGCGGAAGAGCGAACATGACCGGCGCCGACGGGAAAGATGAAGTGATCGAAGTTCCGCTCGGTACTGTGGCGAAAGATGCGGAGACCGGCGAGACTATTTTTGAAATTACCGAAGACGGCGAAGAACGTATTATCGTGCCCGGCGGAAGAGGTGGAAAGGGAAATGATTTTTTCAAAACCGCCACGCGGCAGACGCCGCGCTTTGCGCAACCCGGTGAACCCGGAAGAGAAGAATGGAAAGTCCTCGAGCTGAAACTGCTCGCGGATGTCGGGCTGGTCGGTTTTCCCAACGCCGGGAAATCAACGCTGCTGTCGGTTGTTTCCGCAGCCAGGCCCGAGATCGCCGATTACCCGTTCACGACGCTCGTTCCGAACCTCGGCATCGTGAAGTACCGCGACGACCGCTCGTTCATCATGGCGGATATTCCCGGCATCATCGAAGGTGCGCATGAAGGCCGCGGACTTGGTCTGCGCTTCCTGCGTCACATCGAACGGAATTCCAGCCTGCTGTTTCTTGTTCCTGCCGACAGCACGGATATTGTAAAAGATTACCAGGTGCTTATGCACGAGCTGCAGGAATATAATCCTGAATTGCTTCACAAAAAAAGATTGCTTGGCGTATCCAAAGCCGATCTGCTCGATGAGGAATTATTCACCGCGACGAAAAAAGATCTCGATAAAAGGTTCCTGAAAAAATTCAAAACACCTTACGTTATTTTTTCCTCCGCAACAGGGAAAGGAATACAGGAGCTGAAAGATGAGCTGTGGAAGCTGATGAACAGTAATGAGATATGAAGCGGGAATACCGTGTGCTGTTCCAGTGAAGTTGAAAGCGTTTCGAAACCCGGTGTTTTTTCTTTTGGCGGACACCAGTTCCATAATGGCAGGCGTCCTGAGTCCGGAAAATAATACCTCACTGTTCTCCATCTCACTACTCATTATGCGGATGTCCTCCCGGGTGCGCTGCCGGCGGTAAAGGTCCGTGGTAATTCATGCAGGGCTGTTCCCAGCTGCAGCCCTCGTGGAAAACGAGCTTGAGGCTGTCCACGTTCGCGGAAAGGTTGAGCAGGTAATCACACTGCGCGTATTCTTTGCGATAACAGGCTGTGTCGTATTCTGCGTACTGGTTGTCCTGCGGAACGGAATACTTCGGGGCCTTCCAGTCTTTGACGATGCAATACGTTCCCGCCGGAAGTGAAACGGAGAAATGTCCCTGCGCATCGGTGACGATCGTATCGAGGATGGCGCTGCCCGAAACGTTCGTGTTCCCTTTTTTTACAAAGAGGTGAAAGCCGGGAGCCGGTTGCGGGGTTTTCATCGCTTCGAGAAATTCAGCGGGCGGAACAATTCCTCCGCAATAGCTGTGCGTCAGCAGCACGGTTCCGTTCACGGTGAATTCCTGTTTCTTTTTCTTCTTCTTCCCGCAGAATGAGCTGGCGAGAAGAGCGATCGCGAAAACCGGAACGAAAAAAGGGAGGATGCGCATGTTTTTCCTGCGGCAGAAACCGTGCCGTTAATTTTTTCCGGCGATAAGCTGCACGCTTTCTTCCAGCAGCTGTTCTTTATCGATCGGGGAAACGCCCACCGATTCACAGACAAGCCCGCCTGCAATGTTGGAGATCTCCGCGAGCAGCTCGGGTTTCAGTCCGGCGGCAAGACACAGCGCAGCCACGCTGACCACGGTATCGCCTGCGCCTGAAACATCTGCGATGTTGCGCACGTGTGCGGGAAGAAGCTTTTTCACGTGGCGCCCGTGAACATAAATGCCATGTTCTGAAAGGGTGATCAGCGCCATATCGATCTTCAGCTTTGTTTTGAGCAGGTCGACGGCTTTCGACAATTCTTTTGCGCTGCTCTGGTCGAAATCCACTTTCAGGCCTTCTTTCAGCTCTTTCAGGTTGGGCTTGAACAGCGTCGCGCCCTGGTAATTCATGAAATGTTTTTTCTTCGGATCGACGACCACGGGAACTTTCAGCTTGCGCGCGCGTGAAACGACTTCGCGGATCAGCTTTTCCGTGATCAGCCCTTTGTCGTAATCTTCGAAAATGATCACGTCTATCTTCTGCGTGTCGAGCAGGTATGCGATACGCTCGAGGAAAAGTCCTGTTTCGTGCGGTGTAATGTCGTGATCGATCTCTTCATCCACGCGAAGCAGGTGGTGGTTGTTCCCGATGATGCGCGTTTTTTCCGTAGTGATGCGGTCGCGGCTTTTCAGGATGCCCTTCGGCGCGAGTTTTTCCTGCTGCATCAGCTCGAGGAAAAGCTGCCCGTTGCGGTCGACGCCGATGACGGAGCAGAGGATGGGCGTCGCTCCCAGCGACTGCACGTTCAGCGCCACGTTGGCCGCACCGCCGAGACGCTGCTCTTTCCGCGCCACGGAAACCACCGGGACCGGCGCTTCGGGAGAGATGCGCGATACTTTTCCCCATACATAATTGTCGATCATCACATCGCCGATGATCAGCACGCGGAGTTTTTCAAAACTGTCGAAAATACGTTTGAGCTCTTTTCTGGAATGTTTCGCCACAGTGAAGAATTTGATGGCCAAAAGTAGAGAAAATAGTCCGGAATGCTGTGCGGACAGCCCCGGCCGCCGTGGTCCCGGAACCTTTGACTCCACGGGTTGTGGCGGTAAATTAACACAGCCGCACAGGGAAGAAATGCGCCGCAGCCGGCTGTATATTTGCAGTTCCCAGCAGGAACAAGTTGTTCGCCATCGTCGACATAGAAACCACCGGCGGAAGCCCGGAACGCGACCGTATCACGGAGATCTGCATTCTCATTCATGACGGGCTCACAGTCGTGGACAAATTCTCCACGCTTATCAATCCCGAACGGAGAATTCCCGAATACATCACGCGCATGACGCGCATTTCGGATGAGATGGTCCGTGATGCTCCGAAATTCTGGGAAGTGGCGCGGAGGATCATCGAGATGACGGAAGGAAAGGTTTTCGTCGCGCATAATGTGAATTTCGATTACGGTTTTATCCAGGCGGAATTCCGCTCGCTCGGTTACCAGTGGAAACGGGAAAAGCTCTGCACCGTGAAGATGAGCCGCAAGCTGCTCCCGCGGAGAATTTCTTACAGCCTCGGCCGCCTGTGCGAATCGCTGGGCATTTACATTGAAGACCGTCACCGCGCAGCCGGCGATGCCGAAGCCACGGCGAAACTGTTCGATATTCTTCTCGCAAAAAAGTCTGAACATCCCACGTACAAACGGCACAACCTCGAAGACCTCAACACCACGAAAGTCGATAAGATCAAACTTTATGTGCTGCGCAAGCTTCCCGAGGAATGCGGCGTGTATTATTTCCTGAACAGGGAGAAGGAGATCATTTACATCGGTAAAAGCCGCAACATGCGCACGCGTGCGATCGCACATTTCGCGAACAAGAAGACGCATTACAAAATGCTCGACGAGCTGATGGATGTCGACTTCGTGAAAACAGGAAGCGAGCTCGTGGCGCTCCTGCACGAATCGTCCGAAATAAAAAAGCACAAACCGAAATTCAACAAAGCCCGCCGCCGCGACGTATTCACGCATTCCATCGAATGGAAAAAGGAAAAAAACGAGGCGCTTGCGCTGGAGATCGTTCCGTACGATGAAGCGGAACATCCTTTGCTTTCGTATACCAACTACACCACCGCGCGTGAAAAGCTGAACGAGTGGATCGATGAGCAGTCGCTTTGCCTGAATTACTGCGGACTCAATCCCGAAGGCGGGGAATGCTTCCAGCGTCATGTCAAAAAATGTTTCGGCCTTTGCACCGGCGATGAATCCGTGGAAGATTACAACCTGCGGGTGAAAAAGATCATCGCTGAATTCGAAACGGAAGCTTCCGTTTATTTTATCGTCGACAAAGGCCGCCACGATGAGGAGCGCTCGCTCATTCTCGTCGAGAACAACCGTTATGCCGGTTACGGCTATTTCGACTCATCGGATTCGTTCTCTTCGCCGGAAGAAATGAAATCGGTGATCAGGCGCACGGAATATTTTCCCGATGCGGATGAATTGCTCAGGGGATGGATGAAACAGAATCCGCGGGTGAAGAAGGTCCTTGTGAAAGAGGGCAATCGCATTGTTGATTAAAGCATCGCGGACAAAAAAAACGCCCCTCATTGCTGAGAGGCGTTTTCGTATGCTGAAGCGAAACTGTTATTCCGCCACTTCGATCATTTTGAACGGCACGGAGATGATGGCCTGGTAATCTTCGCCGGCTTCGAGCATGTCTTCGTCGTCCTGCTCGTAATACCAGTTGATGATGATCGCCGATCCGCCTTTGTGAATAGCCTCGAGCTTCTTGAACACGTCGAGGATGCACTTGGATGAGCTCGTGTTGAAATATTCGAGCTGGATGTTGACGTTCGTATTCGCCTGCGGCTTCTGCGCATAGCGTTCGAGCTGCTCGACGAGCGGCTTGTAGAATTCAATGGAATTTTCCGGGATGGAGCGTCCGCGGATCTCGAGCTGCCCGGTGGACATATCGAAATGGATGGTCGGGGTTTTGGGTGTGCCTTCTATTACAATTCGTTCCATAGTTGAAAGGATATGGTTGTGTGTTATTGTGCTATTTTGATGTTCAGGCTGAAGAAAGAATAGATGTCGTCTACAGGCATGAAGTGGTAGTTGAGCTTCTGACCCGTTTTCCGCGCAATATCGATCATGCCCAGTCCGCCGCCGCCTTTTTCCGACATTTCTCCGTTATTCAGTATTGCCTTATAATAATCTTTCAGCTCTTCTTTCGAAAGCTTGTTGATCTCATCCAGCCGCGTGCGGAGCTTGTCCACGTTGCCGGTGAGGATGTAGTTGCCTGTGATGATGTTATACTGGTTGTCGATCTTGCCGATCATGAAGATCGCGGAACGAAGGCTTTCACCATCACCGGCCACTGAATTTCCGTTCAAAGAACGGGGAATTTCATCCATGTGATGGTAAAGGTTCTGTAAACATTCCACCAGAACGTTGTAAACTTTCTTCTTGATCTTGGGTTCCTCCTGCATGGTGTCGAGTTTCGACTCCATTATCTGCAGAATAGAAGTGAGTAACTCCGAAGTTATATCACCCTTGAAGGAGAGCATAATATTATTGCGCTCCATCTTGTCGTAAAAATCATAGATGTCCACCATCATAAAATGGCCAGGGCTTTCTTCGGATTACAATTAAGCAAATATAAATGTTATTTCCATAAAACAAAATCACCGCATACATGGCAAAAAGCCTTCCCGGGGGAAGGCTTTTCAACGCGTTCACACGGCTTATTGCATTGTGAATTCAAATGTGCTGCCGTCGACGGTGATCGTGCCTTTGTTGTCGCAGGTACCATCACCGAAGTTGACCGTCCGGGTGGGCTTGCCTTCCGGCGTGATGTCGACTACGCCCGATGTCAGCCAGGAGCAATCCATATCGCGGATAATGGGTGTTGTGATATCGGACGACCATGTTTTTCCGTTGCGATCGGTGCCATGGTTCGTGCCCGTGATCTTGATCACCTGCACCTGCGTGCTGTCGGTCAGCCCGCTCTGGTATTCGATCGTACGGTCGCAGTCCCAGAGAACGGTCCAGGGCGATGTGCCGCTTTTCGTGCATTTCCCGTTCGTCACCACTTTATGGAAGGTGTTGGTTCCGGTGCGCGTGATCGTGCAGGTTCCTTCGAACTGGATAGCACCTACAAAGAACGTATCGAGCGACATGGTGCAGGTCGTTCCGATGGAATCCCAGGAATTCGAAAGCACGCAGCGGATGCGGCCTTTACGCACTTTACCGTCTACCGGGTCGGTGCAGCCCGTACCGTAATCGATCACAAGCGTTTTCGGCCACTGCGTTCCGATGATATAATGCGAGGGACAACTGGAGCTCATGGTGTTGCCCGGACCCGTGCGGTGAACGCCTGCATCATCGATGGCAATGCTGTTGACCGTGGGCAGTGTGCGCATGAATTCATTCTCGCAGATGCTGTTATCGGTTTCTGCCGTGGTATCGGTGTCAGTTGTGTCTTTCTTGCAACTGTTGATGGCGAGGGCCGCAATAACAATAACGGCGACAGGAAGGAAAATGCGTTTCATTGAGACAGGTTTTGGTTGATTCCTCGGATTGGATGAAGCCGGCATCCAATGGTTTAATGCAAAACTAAACCTTTTTACGGGAGTTCGCCAATTATGGTTTTGGCAATTCTTACGTGGGCAGAGAGAAATTCACCGCAGTTTTTTGCACGAACACCTATATCCTTATGCCGACGATGAGCACATCGTCCACCTGCTCGAATCCTTCTTTCCATGTTTCGAAAACATTGTCAAGCACCTGCGCCTGCTCCTTCACGGGATGTTCCTGCAGCGAGGTGAGTGTTTCGAGAAGCCGCTTCATCATGAACTTTTTTCCTTTTTCACCGCCGAACTGGTCGGCTATTCCGTCCGAGAACATATAAAGCGTATCGCCTTTTTCCACTTTCAGACGGTGCACGTTGAATTTCCGTTCACGTGTATCCTGCGAACCGCCGATGGGGAAGCGGTCGCTGTCGATCTTGCTCAGCAATCCTTTCCGGATAAAGATCAGCGGGCGCAGCGCACCTGCAAATGCGATCTCGTTTTTCGCGCGGTCGATGGAAAGCAGGGCAATGTCCATCCCGTCCGTTGTGTCTTTTTCGTGCAGGTTCTGTTTGAGCGCAGCTCTTACGCCTTCATTCAGCTTTTCAAGCACCTGCCCGGGCTCGTCAATTCCTTTTTCCGCAACGATCTCGTTCAGCAGGTTATGGCCGATGATGCTCATGAGTGCGCCGGGAACGCCGTGTCCCGTGCAATCGGCGACAGCGAGCATGATCCTGCCGGTCTTTTCGTTGTAATTGAACCAGTAGAAATCGCCGGAAACAATATCCTTCGGCTTGTACAGCACGAAGCTTTCGGGAAGGTGGCGGTAAATGTAGGAAAGGTCGGGCAGGATGGCCGACTGTATCCTTCTTGCGTATTCGATGCTGGCCGTGATGTCTGCGTTTTTCTGCGCGAGCTCGTGCGTGCGCTCGGCAACCTTCGCTTCGAGAATGCGGTTTTCCTTTTTGATCGCGCTTGTGCGGTAGCGGATGAATCCGAACACGCCCCCGATAAGCACGATGACGCATACGGAATAGAACCAGTTCGTTTTCCAGAACGGAGGGTTGACGGTGATGTGCAGGAGCATTTTCGGCTCGCTCCAGTTCCCGTTGCAGTTCGCCGCTTTTACCCACAAGGTGTAATTTCCGCCGGGAAGATTCGTGTAGCTGACGAAGCGGTTCGTCGTGGGCGCCGACCAGTCGTCGTCGAGGCCGTCGAGCTTGTACTGGAAAAGATTTTTGGAAGGATCGACGTAATCGAGCGCAGCAAGCTCGAAAAGGAAATTGTTGTCGCGCCAGCTGACGGTAAGATCGTGCGAATAAATGATGTTCGTGTCCTTGACGATCACTTTTCCGAAACGGCGGTAAGAAATAATATAGACGGGCGGGGGCGGCTGCTTAGGCTCCACATTCCGCGAATCGATGATGTTCAGTCCTTTCTGTCCGCCGAAGAACAATTCCCCGTTGCGGCTGAAGAATGCGCCCTGGTTGAATTCCGATGACTGCACACCGGCACCGGGTCCGAAATTCTTGAAGCGGAAACCTTCGGCTGCGGAAGGGGAGAACCGCGTCAGACCTTTGTTGTGGCTCAGCCAGAGATTCCCTTTTTCATCCGGGACGACGGAATAAATATTGTCGCTGGGAAGCCCGTCGCGTTCGTACCACGTCGTGAATTTTTTCGTCTTCCTGTCGAAACGGTTCAGCCCGTTCGCCGTGCTCATCCACAGGTCGCCTGCGTTGTCTTCCGCGACACAGTAAACAATGTTGTTCGAAATGGAATTCTTGTCCTGGTCGTCGTGCACGTACGAAATGAATTTCCCCGTGAGCGGGTCACGCATCATCACGCCGCCGGTACGTGTGCCGATCCAGAGCGTCCCGGATTTGTCGAAGAATATCGTGTAGATGTAATCGCTGCTGAGGCCGGAGCTGTCTTTCGTGAACTGTTTCAGCGAATCTGTTTTCGGATCGAGCCGGTACATTCCCGCCCCGAAAGTCCCGAACCAGATGTAATGCGTGGAAGGTTCTTCGGCAATGCAGAGAATGTTCCCGTCGTCGAGGCGGTTGTCCGGTGAATACGACGTGATCTTTTTCGTTACCGGGTCGTAGCAGTTCAGTCCTTCGCCGTACGTGCCGACCCATATTTTCCCATCGGAGCTTTGCAGGAGGCTGATCACCGAATTGTTGATCGACGTGGAGAGTTCGGGATGCTGCGTGTATTTGTTCGTCTTGCGGTCGTACGTGGTCAATCCTCCGCCGGATGTTCCCATCCAGATCACGTCGTCCTTATCTTCCATCACGCACATGATCTTATTGCTGAGCAGCGTGTTGTTCCCGGCGGACGGATCTTCGGATTTCCGGATGTGCTCGATGGTGGAGGTGGAGGTGAAATACACGTTGATGCCGTCGCCGTTCGTGCCGATCCACATGTTCCCGTTCGCGTCTCGGAATATGGTGCGTATGCCGGAAGAGTTCAGCGCGTAAAAATCATGCTCGACGGGAACGTAATGGCGGATGTGGCCCGTGGCGCGGTTGTAGATGTCGATGCGGCTCTCGAACGAGGCGATCCAGATGTTGTTCTCCCCGTCGTCGCAGAGGGAAAGAACGAGCGTGTTGGAAATGGATTCTTTCCCGACGCCCGGGAAAAGAATGCTTTCGAAAATGTGCTTCTCCGTGTTGAAGATCTCCACGCCGCCACCGTTCGTCCCGATCCATAGATGCGTGGCATCGCCGAACAGGAGACAGCGTACGATCGAGCACTGGCTTTTCCGTTTTTCATCGGTGACAACAGCCGCGGAATAAAGGTCGTTCAGCTCCTTGTCGGTGATCTGGTAATTGAAAAATTTCCGCGACGCTTTGTCGAACATGCAGATGCCTTTTCCGTACGTGCCGATCCAGAGATTCCCGGAAGCGTCCTTCGTCATGGCCGTGATGTTGTCGGAGCTGAGGCTGTACAGGTCGTTCGGGTTGTTCACGAAACGTGTGCATTTGCCCGTGGCAGGGTCGAGACGGTTCAGCCCTCCGTCGGTTCCCAGCCAGATCGTTCCGTCGTCGTCGGCAAGCACAGCGCGTACGATGTCGTTGCTGATCGATGAATTGTCTTTCGGATCGTTCATGTAATGGATGAACTTACCTGTCGCCGGGTTGAAGGAATTCAGTCCGCCCCCGTTCGTGCCGATCCAGAGAATGCCGTTGCGGTCCTCGCACATCGAATAAATGAAATTGTTCGAAAGCGAATTCGAATCTTCGGGATTGCGCTTGTAGATCGTGAAATTATTCCCGTCGTAACGGTTCAGTCCTTCCTGCGTGCCGAACCACATGAAGCCGAGCCTGTCCTGCAGCGTACAGTTCACCACCGACTGGGAAAGGCCGTTCTCCACGCCGATATGGCTGAACTTGTAATCCTGCGAAAAAACAAGCAGCGGGAGGAAAAGCAGGATCGCGGTAAAATGTTTCGGTCGGCTGAAGAAAATCATGCAGGAAGGCTGCGTTGTGAAGGTGATAAAATTAGCAAACCTTCGCGTATACGGCTTTTTTATCCGGTGATTTTGATGACAGGGGTAATTTGTATTGCGCTCCGTTCTAATTTTACGCCATGCAGGCGGAAACGGCCATGAACGATGAAAGCTGGTACCTCGAGTGGTTCGACAGCCCGTATTATCACCTTTTGTACGACAACCGGGACGAAACAGAAGCGCGCGATTTCGTGCACCGTCTTTTTTCTTTCCTCCGGCCTTCGCTTCCGGCGCGGGTGCTCGACGCAGGTTGCGGGAGCGGGCGGCATGCGCGCGTGATGAACGAGCTTGGATTTGAAGTGACCGGCATCGATCTTTCCCCGGCGAATATCACCCGGGCCAGGCGATCGGAAAATGATACGCTTTCCTTTTTTGTGCATGACATGCGCCGCACTTTCCGCGTGAATTATTTCGATTACGCATTCAACCTGTTCACTTCCTTCGGCTATTTCCGCAGCAACCGCGATAACGTGCGCGTCATCGATTCCCTGCACAGCGCGCTGAAAAAGGACGGGATACTCGTGCTTGATTTTTTCAACTCTTCCTGCGTGGAAAAAATGATCGCCAGCTGCAATTCCGGCAGCAAGATCTCGGGCGGCATAGAGTTTACATGGAAGAAAAAGATCGTCAGCGGTTTTATCGAAAAGGAAATCCGGTTTTCCGATAAAGGGAAGGACTTCCATTTTACCGAGCACGTCCGCCTGCTGAAACCGGACGATTTCCGGGCGCTGTTTGAAAATAAGTTCAGCGTGCTCCACACATTCGGCGATTACAGGCTTGCGGAATTCAATGAAGACGAATCGCCGCGGCTGATCTTTATCGCGAAAAAGAACTGATATGAAATTGCCGGAATACGGTATTATCGCATTTGCCTCCGTCATGCTCAGCGGACTCACCGTTCTTGCGGTGAAGATCCCGAAGAACCCGATGCGGCTGTTGCTGGCTTTCAGCGGAGCATTTCTTTTTGCGCTCAGCCTTCTGCACCTCATCCCGGAACTTTACCGCACGGAACATTTCAATGCGGGCATCTGGATCCTGGCCGGTTTCCTCGTTCAGCTTCTTCTCGAATATGTTTCGCAGGGCATCGAGCACGGGCATGTCCACCTGCATGAGCATGCACATGGTCACGGTCACGGAAAAACGAAAATTCCGCT
>DASTSF010000365.1:0-16081 GCA_035760825.1 Bacteroidia bacterium | reverse complement strand
AGGATCCCGTTCGCGTCGATGTCGAATGTGACTTCGATCTGCGGAACGCCGCGCGGTGCGGAAGGAATGCCGTCGAGGATGAAACGTCCGAGCGTGCGGTTGTCTTTCGCCATCGGGCGTTCGCCCTGGAGGATATGAATTTCAACCGAAGGCTGGTTGTCGGACGCCGTCGAGAACGTTTCCGATTTTTTCGTCGGGATCGTGGTGTTGGATTCGATCAGTTTCGTGCAGACGCCGCCATACGTTTCGATACCGAGAGAAAGCGGTGTTACGTCGAGCAGGAGAACGTCTTTCACTTCGCCGGTGAGCACGCCGCCCTGGATAGCTGCGCCTACGGCAACAACTTCATCCGGGTTCACGCCTTTCGAAGGCGCTTTGCCGAAGAATTTCTGCACGGCGTCAACAATGGCAGGGATACGTGTCGATCCGCCGACGAGAATGATCTCGTTGATATCGTTCACCGTCAGTCCTGCATTCTGCAGCGCAGATTTGCACGGAGCGATGGTGCGGCGGATAAGGTCGTCCACGAGCTGCTCGAATTTCGCGCGGCTGAGCGTGCGTACGAGGTGTTTCGGGATGCCGTCCACCGGCATGATGTACGGAAGGTTGATCTCGGTGGATGTGGAGCTCGACAGTTCGATCTTCGCTTTTTCAGCAGCTTCCTTCAGGCGCTGGAGCGCCATCGGGTCTTTCGTAAGATCGAGGTTGCCGTTTTCCGCTTTGAATTCGGCTACGAGCCATTCGATGATCTTCTGGTCGAAGTCGTCGCCGCCGAGGTGCGTATCACCGTCGGTGGATTTCACTTCGAACACGCCGTCTCCGAGCTCGAGGACGGAAACGTCATGCGTTCCGCCGCCGCAGTCGAACACGACGATCTTCATGTCGCTGTGTTTTTTGTCGAGGCCGTAAGCCAGCGCGGCTGCTGTCGGCTCGTTGATGATGCGGCGGACTTTCAGCCCGGCAATTTCGCCGGCTTCTTTCGTAGCCTGGCGCTGCGCATCGTTGAAGTACGCCGGGACCGTGATAACGGCTTCGGTCACTTCCGTTCCGAGAAAATCTTCCGCAGTCTTCTTCATTTTCTGAAGGATCATGGCGGAAATTTCCTGCGGTGTGTATTTGCGGTCGTCGATCTGCACGCGGGGCGTGTTGTTATCGCCTTTCACGACAGAATACGGCACGCGTTTTATTTCTTCGGTAACCTCGTCATAGAGATGACCCATGAAACGTTTGATCGAATAAATAGTTTTGCGTGGGTTGGTAATGGCCTGCCGCTTGGCCGGGTCGCCCACTTTGCGCTCGCCGTTTTCTACAAAGGCGACGATCGACGGGGTGGTACGGCGTCCCTCGCTGTTCGGAATAACAACAGGTTCGTTCCCTTCCATCACAGCTACGCAGGAGTTCGTAGTTCCCAGGTCGATTCCAATGATTTTTCCCATAACTGATAAGTATTAAAGTTTCGTTGGTTTTTTAGTCTGCTCCTGATAGTCAATCACTATGCCACCCGGTTCTTTGGCAGTTTTCTGCGCGAATCGGGGACACAACAGCATTTTTCTGCCATATTATATGACAAAAAGGCACTCCGGGGAGCGCCTTTTGTGTAATGCGAAGCGGTAAGGATTACTGGCAGCCGGCAGAGATCACGCCGTTCCGGTCCTTGAACCGGAGACCACAGGTGAACTGGCCCATGGCAAGTGTATCGATGGTGAGCGGCGTCAGCGTAAGGTTCGTTTTGGATTTTCCGTAACGTGCGGAGAAGATGCCGAGACCGTTATTGATGTTGGTGTAAAAAGGCCGGTCCTGTACCACAGAGTTGGACGCTCCGTTGGTTTCCATATAGGTGTAAAGTGCTTCGCCACCTGCATATACGGTGATCGTGATGAATTCGTCCTTGCGGGAAACGACGTTCGGGTCCTGCGGGATGTTGTTCGCGATGAAACGGTAAAAGTCGTTCGGGTCGAAGGTGGTCGATTGCGGATCGAGCGCAGAAAGCGAATCGGTGTAAACTGTTCCGAGCATCCATTCAGGCGTTGCTTTCGATACAGTGTTGTTGTTCACGTCTGTTTCGGAATAATGGAACGTAAGGCCGACCTGGAAAATGCGCGCTTTCGGGCAGGAGCCCCATGAAATGGAATTCATGGTGTTGGAATTGATCTTCACGATGCTGATGGAAGGGCCCTGCGGCGCGATCATGTTGAAGTCGCTCATGAGGCTCGTTGTCGCATCCGCCGTATTGCCGGTCTGGTTGTTCTTCACAACGAGATGATACTGGTGAGCGGTATTGAAGAATGAAGGCGCGCCTGTATGAAGCGCATACACCACCTGCATGGGATAGCTGAAGATACCGGGAGCCTTGTTACTGATCGTATCGGGATAAAGCGGCCAGGAATTGATCACGTTGCCGTTGTAAAGTTCTTCGAGACGAACGTCGAGCTGGTTGATGTAATTGATTGAATCGAATTCCTGCGCCATGGTGTAGGCATTGTCAGGACCAAGAAAAGCTTTCTGGATACGGATGTACTGCATCGTATCGGCCTGGTTGAGCAATCCGTAAATCACGGTGGTTTCCTTCCAGTTGTCCAGCAGGTCGACATCAGTGGTGCAGGTCGACAGGAAAAGGGCAAGCGAAGCGAATAAAAAAAACTTTTTCATTGGGTGATGAACATTCCGGTAAGCCACAAAAGTAACATATAAAGCCGTTCACTAATTGCTTATTTTTGGGCGGTTAACCCGGTGGTATCAATGGTCATTTTCAAAAGATTACTGGTTGCGGTCGCGGTCTGCGCGGGATGTACGCAGCTCTTTTCACAGAATGCAAATCCGTCGCTCTGGATCCCGAACGGTCCCGTGAGTGCGGTCGCGCTGAAAGATTCCACGCTGTTCGTCGGCGGAGATTTTTCCATGGTGAGCCCGGTGACCGGGTGTCTCGTTCCGTTCGACACGGCCAATGCTTCCGCTGTGCAGCCGTACCCGCTCGTATACGGACGTGTGAATTGCATCTGCCGCGACAGCGCAGGCTACGTTTACGTGGGCGGAAAATTCAGCAGGGTCGGAAATGTAAGCGCCAGCAATCTTTTTCGTTTCACTCCTTCGGGCCAGGTCGACCTGTCGTTCATGCCGAACCCGAACGGTGAAGTGTTCTGCATTGAAAATTTCCTGAAATGCATTTTTATCGGCGGTGATTTCACCAATATTTTCGGGCAGACGCGCGGACGCGGTGCACGCATCGATTCGCTCGGCGAGTTGACCGATTTCGATCCGCGCGCCGATAATACGATCTATGCTTTCTGGCCGGAAAACTCGAACGTCATTGCCGGTGGCCAGTTCACCGCGATCGGCGGGTACAACATTCCTTTCCTCGGAATGCTGGATACGGCAACCGGTTCTTCCGCTTTCGCCAATAATCTTCCCTGGCAATGTTCCCAGCTCCCGAACGGACCTGTCCGCACCATCCGCACCTTTGCCTCCAACATCATCATCGGCGGCGATTTCACTGCGCTCGGCAGCCTCAACCTTTCAGGACTCGCGATCGTCAAAAGCAACGGGGTGGTGAACACTTCCCTGATCCCGCTTGTTTCCGGCAAGGTGCGTACGATGGAATTCGTCAACGGAAAAATTTTTATCGGCGGGACATTTACATCCGTTCGGGGAAACCCGCGCCAGAACCTCGCGTGCATTGATACGTCGATGAGCCTTTACGCATGGAATCCTTCTGCGAATGGCACTGTGAACTGCGTGCGCACGGCCGATGGCGTTAATTTCTGCATCGGCGGAAATTTCTCGATGCTCGGCACCGATTCTGTTTACCATGCCGGGTTCATTGATTCCACCGGAACGGGAACGATCAAACAATGGAACGCGAAGATCGACGGCCCGGTGAATGCCATGCTTCCCGGCTTTTCCGGGAATGTTCTTGTGGGTGGAGAATATTCAGGAGCAGGCGGCGTCGACCGGGAAAACCTGTGCGCCATCCCGCTGAGCACACTTCGTCCGGACAGCTGGCATCCGCTGGTGGCTTCGGCAATTTCTGCGATGACCGTTGATCATTCGGATCTCTACATTGCCGGAAATTTTGCGGTCGTCGACCAGCAGGCGAGGAACGGGATCGCTTCGTACGATCTCGCGACGCGGACGGTCACGACATTCAATCCCGGCGTAAGCGGGAATGTGCGCACGATGGACAGCGACGACACGACGTTATTCATCGGCGGGAATTTTACGCAGGCCGGCGGACAGCAGAGGAACAACATTGCAGCGATAAAGATCGCGAGCCAGTCCGCGACGCCCTGGAATCCCAATTGCCAGGGAACAGTGAACAGGCTCATCGCTAATGGCAATTATGTTTATGTCGCCGGGTTCTATTCTTCCATCGGCGCTTACCCGCGGAAGAATCTTTCGCGCCTCAGCAAATCAACGGGCGTGGCCGACGGCAGCTGGAGCGCAGATACGGATGATGGTATTTACGATATGGAGATCGCGGGCGGGAACGTCTACTTCGGCGGATGGTTTTCCGATGTGGCAGGCCAGCCGAGGAATCACGTGGCGGCGGTGGACACCCTCGACGGAACAGTGCAGGCGTTCAACCCCGGATCGGATGCGTACGTTCACACCATGACGCATTACGGCAGTGACATTTTCTTCAGCGGCATGTTCACCGTCGTGAATAATTCCACTTTCCCGCATCTCTGTGATTACGATTACAACAACCAGCAGTTCGATACATGGAACCCCGCGCCCGATGTGATGCCCGTGACAATGGCAGCGAACCAGGACTGGCTCTTCACCGGCGGAGGATTTGAAACGGTTTCCGGCATTTATCATCCGAATCTTTCGATGATCGCCATCACGTACGTCACGGGTGTTCCGTATTTCCGGGATGAGAACAGCAGCATTCGCCTGTGGCCCGATCCTTCGGATGACATTGTCAACTTCGATCTTCCTTCCCCGAACGGGACCAGCACGGTGAGCATCTTCAACGCCACCGGCCAGCTTGTTTACCGTGAAAAGCAAAGCGGGAAAATGGCGACGATCCCTGTCTCCGGTTTCGCACCGGGATTTTATTCGGTGGTGATCGAAGGTGAAAACGGGGAAGTCAGCCGGACGAAATTCATCCGGGAATAAAATTTTACCGGATAAAACCGAGCTGCACTGTTTCCGTGTTGTTGCGCAACGCGGATTTTGTATTGGCGTCGATGGAATAGTTGGGGAAGATGCTCGTGGTGCGTGAAGCGAAAAGTCCAAGTCCCCCGGTAATATTGGTGAAGGTCGCGATCGGTGAAGTGGAGTTGCTGTTGGCGAAGCCGACATCCATGTATGTTTTCAGGTCGGACGATGCGCCCGTGTAATAAAAATCGAGCGTTCCGGCAATGCGCCGCACATCGGGGTTCACCGGGATCAGCGCAGCTACGGCCGAAAGGAAATTATTCCTGCGGATCGTAAAATCGATCGCCTCTCCGCCAAGGTCATCCGAAGCGTCTTTCGTCCCGATCTGCCAGTCGATGTATTTGTCGGACACTTCCGTTGTGTCGAACACGAATTGTTCTTTGTAATGGAAGCGGACGAAAAGATTATAACGCACACCGTTCGTTCCCGTTTTTATTCCAAAACGGATCGTGGTCGTATCGTAAAGATTGAGCGGTGTGAAATTTCCGGCGGGATAAGTGATCACAGGATCCTGCACGATCTTCGTTTCCGATTGCGCAATGTCCCCGCGCGCAACATCCTTCGCATACAGTTTGTAAATGCTTCCGTCCTTCAGCACGGGAAAATTTCCGCGGTAAAGCACCTGGTAAGGATTGGAAAAAATTCCCGTATCCCGTGCGATCGTTGTGTCGGGCGTGAGTCTCCACGAGGTGATCATCACACCGTTCAGCCAGCGTTCCACAAAAACGTCAGCAGTGCCGGGGCGGAAATTGGCCGTATCCGGGTTCGACGCCATGTCGTACGCGCTTCCTTCTCCGAGAAAAACTTTGGAAAGACGGATGTAGTGAACCGTGTCATTCGGGTCAAGAAGACCGTAGCACACCAGGTAATTCTTGTAGTCGGTGAGCAGGTTGACATCGTTTTTGCACCGGCCCAGCCCGAAGAGCAGCGGGAACAGCAGAAGAATGAAAATTGTTCTTTTCACGTCAGGGAAGGAGTTGCACAAATATCGAAAATTCAGGGATTGGTGCTGCCGGCATGGCCCATAACATACATCTGGCCCGTAGGAACAGTCGTTCCGCCCTCCTTTTCAAGCGTAATGGCGAACGCATCGGCTTTCTGGACGGGGATCAGCATGGAGATGCCCGGGTTTTCCTTTACAGAGAAAACATCCACGCTCTGCGGCTTGTTGTCCACGATCGCCCAGAGCTCGTACTGCATGCCGGAAGGCGTCGGCGGCAGCGTCATCGGGTCGACGGCCACCATCATGTCGTTCTTGTTCCAGTGCACCATCGCTTTTATGGAAGGTTTTTCTTTCATCATGCTTTTTAACGTGATGGTTTCCGTCATCGGGTCGCGCAGCATGGACATCTCATGTTTCACCTGGTCGCGGTCGGCAATGGCGGTGTTCAGCATGTTCGAAGTGGAATCATAATCCGACTGCAGCCTGTTCAGCTGTGCGACAAGTGCGTCATTCTCTTCTGCCTTGTTGCTTTTTTCGAAATACATGAGCAGGCTGAAGACAGCGCTGAAAATGACGAACAGCGAAGCGGCCGCAGCGAAATTGCGCAGGCGCCGGAACAGCCGCGCTTCGAGCGTAATGACTTTTCCCTTCGGGGCCGGCCTGGAAACGCCAACCGCGGCAAGGATCTTTTCCTCTGTCCCGGCAGGCGGTTCGGCGGCATGCAGCGATGCATATTTTTCCAGCGTCTCACGGATTGCTGCGAGCTCCGCCCGTACTTCGGGAGAAGACGCAAGCATTTCCTCCGCGAGCGTTATTTCTTCGCGGGTGGCACATCCTGTTGCGTAAGCTTCCAGGATTCCTGATCCGATGAGTTCCTGCGGCGTCATTGCATTATTTCCCTCAGCGCGGCGAGGGCGGATTTGATCCTTGTTTTAACTGTTCCCAATGGAATGCCGAGTTTTTCGGCGGCTTCGGTTTGCGTATACCCGTTGAAATAAAGCAGGTCCACCAGCTGCTGCTGCTCGGGTTTGAGCTTCCCGACAAGCTTTTTCAGCCCGATTACGTCCACGTTCATTTCCTTCTGATGGTTTTCCATTGTATTTACGTAATCTTCCAGGCTGCGGACTTGCCCGTGGTTGCGAAAATCCCTCGATCGCAGCTTGTCGATGCTTACGTTGCGTGCAATGTTCAGCATCCAGGTATACAATCGCCCTCTCGAAACGTCGTAAGATGCGGCATTGTTCCAGATGCGGACAAAAACTTCCTGGAGAAGATCCTCCGCCGTTTCGCGGTCATTCACGATCCGGAGAACAACACCGAAAAGCGCTGCGGAGTAATGATCGTACAGCACGCGGATCGCCTGCTCGTTCTTCGACCTGAGCATGGCCACGAGCTCGTTTTCCGGCGGAAGTATGGTTTTCCTGGTCAATGCCCTGCGAAGGTAAGATAAACCGAATGATCAGTCGAGGCGCTTAAGGTGCAGCTCTTTCTGCGGGGCGATGACGATGGGGACTTTTTCCACCGAAACAGAGCTGGTGTCGAGCCCGAACGCGCTTTCCTCCGACAGCGTGATGGGCTTCATCAGGTAATAAATATCGAGGATGACCTTTTCATAAGCGGGGAGGTCATTCTCGTTCGACAGGTATTTTTCGAGCACGACGAAACGGAAATCGCCGATGACATTTTTCCGGTTCAGTGATTCGTAACGGCTGGTGATGTCCACTTCGTGGTTGTGCACCATTTCCTGGACGACGTTGCGGAACATCAGGTTGATCCGGGTGGGAACGCGGAAGCCGAGGTAGAAATCGATCCGGAAAATATCCTTCTTGTGCATCGCCGTCACTTTGTATTCCGTGGTGTACGGCTGGTCGGTGACATGCACATGCACGAACCAGTACACGTCCGCCCGTTTCGGCCTTTTCTGCAGGATGGAATAGATGATCTTCGATTCGATCTCGTCCTTGTTGTCGGCGCTCGTGAGGTAAACGAGGTGCGTGGCGTATTTCGGAATGGACTGGTCGTGCCCGAGCTCTGAAATAAGCGGGAGGTACTGGTCGAGATGAACGAATTCCACGTAACGGTTGCGGATCTTTCGCGCGTCGTACCAGATCCACATCACGAGAATAAGCAGGCTGGCGATCATGAGCGTTATGTAGCCGCCGTGGATGAACTTCACGGAATTGGCAACGAGGAACAGGCTTTCAATGGAGAGGTAAACGAAAAGCAGCAGGAAGATGAGTATTCGCGGCGTGCGGCGCAGGACAAGATAGTAGTTCAGCAGCAGCGTCGTCATCAGCATGGTGATGATGATGGCAAGACCGTAAGCGGCTTCCATTTCCCCGGCTCTTTTGAAATGAAGAACGACAGCGATGCAGCCGATCATCAGCAGCCAGTTCACAGAAGGAATATAGAGCTGTCCTTTCAGTTCCGTCGGGTACTTGATGCGCACTTTCGGCCAGAAATTGAGGCGGATGGCTTCGTTGATCAGCGTAAATGATCCGCTGATGAGGGCCTGGCTGGCGATAATGGCGGCAGCCGTGGCGATGACGATCCCCGTTCCGTAGAACCACGGCGGCATCATGGAATAGAAAGGATTGTCTCCCTTGAATTCGGAAAGCATGTGGCCCTGGTTCATGATCAGCCATGCACCCTGCCCGAAATAATTCAGCAGCAGCGCGGTCTTTACGAACGTCCAGCTCACGCGTACATTTCTTCTTCCGCAGTGACCGAGATCGGAATACAGCGCTTCCGCACCGGTGGTACACAGGAAAACCGCACCGAGCAGCGACAGCGATCCGGGATGCTTCGCGATCAGCATTACGGCGTAATGCGGACTCAGCGCCCACAAAACGGAAGGACATTTCAGGATCATCCACGTGCCGATCACCGCCAGCATGGAAAACCAGACGAACATCACGGGGCCGAAGGAACGTCCCACGAACTTTGTTCCGAACTGCTGGATGACGAACAGGAAGGCGATGATGCCGATGACGATGGGAACGGTGTTGATGTTCTGGTTGAATACGCTCAAACCTTCTATCGCCGATGAAACGGAAATGGGCGGTGTGATGATGCCGTCGGCGAGAAGCATGGCGCCTCCGACGATGGCCGGGAACAGCAGCCATTTTTTCTTCGTGCGGCGGACGAGCGTGTACAGCGCGAAGATCCCGCCTTCACCGTTGTTATCCGCGCGGAGCGTGATGAGGACATATTTGATCGTCGTCTGCAGCGTCAGCGTCCATACGATGCAGGACAATCCGCCGAGAACGATTTCCGGGTTGATGGGAAGGACCCTGCCGTGAACGTCAGGGGTTTCAATAATGGATTTAAGAACATACAGCGGAGACGTTCCGATATCTCCGAATATGATTCCTAACGTGACAAGTAAACCTGCGAAAGTAACCTTGCTGTGCAGATGCTGATGGTCGTCTCTGGACATTTCCGTGCACAAAAAAACGATGCAAAGGTATGTGTTTCTTAGCGTCGTTATTCTTTAGGAAGACAAAAGTAATTTTTGCGGAAAATGAAAAAGAAATGCGCCGGGCGTTCCGTGCAGCTTACATCATTCTTGTCCGCTTGAGCAGGTAGGGGAGAAGCACCTGGCGGAAACCTTCGTTCACATCGGCTTCGACGAAATCGATGCGGTATTGCCCGCAGCGCAGCTTCAGCTCGTGGCGGAAATCGTTGATGGATTTCAGGTAAACGGACTTCACTTCCGCAGGATGAACTTTCACCTCTTCGCCGGTTTCCATGTCGACGAACGTATGCGGGCGGTTATCGTAGTCGAAGTCCAGCTCGTGCTTTTTATCCGTGACATGAAAAAGGATCACTTCGTGCCGGTTGTGCTTCAGGTGCTGCAGCGCGGAAAAAAGGTCGTCGTAGCTTTCCCGTGAATCGAACATGTCGCTGAAGATGATGACCAGCGAACGGCGGTGGATGCTTTCCGCCACTTCGTGCAGCGCTTCGATCGCGAATGTCCTGCGCCGGTGCTCTTCCGGTTTTTCGGGCGTGAGAAGTTTTTCGAGCTCGCTGAACAGCATCTTGTGGTGCATCGTGCTGCTCCGCGCCGGCGTGTGCACGGAAACTTTTTCGTCGAACACGGTCAGGCCTACTGCGTCACGCTGCATGCGCAGCAGCTCGATGAGCGCCGCCGCGCATTTGACAGAGAACGTGATCTTGTTGTCCGTCTCTTTCCCTTTTTCCGGCAGCGGGAAATGCATGGAAGAGGAATTGTCGATGATGAGCTGGCAGCGCAGGTTCGTCTCTTCCTCATACCGCTTCACGAACATTTTGTCCGTACGCCCGTAGAGCTTCCAGTCGATGTGCTTGGTGGGTTCCCCGCTGTTGTACAGCCTGTGCTCGGCGAATTCCACCGAGAATCCATGGAAAGGACTTTTGTGGAGGCCGGTGATGAAACCTTCCACCACCTGGCGTGCGAGAAGCTCGAGGTGCGAGAATTGCTGCAGTTCCTGGTGGTTGAGTTCCATTTTTGTAAAGGTACATTCAACCGTATGAAATAAAAAACAGCGCTCTGCAAAATGTCTTGTCTTCCCCGGCCGTATTTCAAAGCTGCGCTGCGAGCTTCTGCACGAGCGTTTCTTTCGGTACAAAACCGATCTGTTTGTCCACCAGTTTCCCGTTCCTGAAATAAAGGATGGCCGGGATGTTCCTGATGCCGAACTGAACGGAAATCTCCGGGTTGCGATCGACGTTCACCTTGCCGATGAGGGCCTTTCCTTCGAAGTCTTTCGCGATCTCTTCCATGATCGGTCCCAGCTTCAGGCAGGGTGGACACCATTCCGCCCAAAGATCGAGCACAACGGTTTTTCCCGGACGGATCACGAGCTCATCAAAATTCTGGTCTGTGATTTCTGCTGTCATTTTTTTGCGTTGCTAAAATGTGGATACGTCCGCAAGGTAGAAGGATGCATTGTTCCGCTTTCATCGTTTTTTTCAATGACGCCATTGACGAATAACGAAAAGAGAAATAAAAAGAAACCCCGGCAGTCGTGCGACCACCAGGGCTTTGCTGTTGGATAAGCTTTGTTTACAGCTGTGCTTCGAGCTTCTGCACGAGCGCTGCTTTCGGAACTGCGCCCACCTGCTTGTCCACGAGCTTTCCTCCTTTGAAGAAAAGGATCGTGGGAATGTTGCGGATGCCGAACTGCATCGGAATATTCGCGTTCGCGTCTACGTCCATCTTGCCGACAACCGCACGTCCCTGGTAGTCGTTGCCGATCTCTTCCACGATCGGACCTACCATGCGGCAGGGGCCGCACCATTCTGCCCAGAAGTCGACGATAACGGGCTTATCGGATTTGAGGACGAGTTCCTCGAAGTTTGCATCTGTGATCTGAAGTGCCATGTTCTTGTTTTTTATGTGAGTAGTGAATGAATTAGCGCAGCACAAATTTAGTCACAACTGCGCGAAAGCGCTATCGCTTTTTTCGATAATGCTATAAAGCGCCGTCACAGCCCGTATTTGTCGATGAGATAGATGAGCGAGGACATGGCTGCCGCGCCCATGAGCAGCTCGCGTTTGTTCACGTTCTTCATGATGTCGATCTCCGTGTGATGATAATCAAAATAGCGGGCGTTATCGGGCCACAGGCCGATCATCGGCACGCCCTGTTTCTGCAGCGGGTCAATGTCGGATCCGCCGCCTTCGCCTGAAAAATCATAAATGCCGTAAGGAAGCAGCAAAGGCTTCCATCCTTCGATCTCGCGTCGCTGGTCCTGCGACATGCTGAGCCCGAAACCGCGCGGACTGAATCCGCCCGCATCCGATTCGATGGCGGCGATGTGCTTTTCTTTTTTGATTGCAGCCGAATCCGCATACGCTTTTCCGCCTTTTCCCCCGTTCTCTTCATTCATGAAGCACACGCAGCGGATCGTATGTTTCGGGCGAATGCCGAGCGTTTTGAAAATGCGCACCGCTTCGATCGACTGCACGCAGCCGGCCCCGTCGTCCTGTGCGCCTGTGCCGAGGTCCCACGCGTCGAGATGGCCGCCCACGACGATCACCTGTTCCGGGTGCTCGCTTCCGAGCAGCTCGCCGATGACGTTGAACGAATGTTCATCCGGAAGCCACTGGCAGTTCATCTTCAGGAAAAATTCGGGCCGGACGCCGTGGCGGATCTGGTCGTCGAGGTAATCCGCATCAACGGTGGAAATGGCGCATGCCGGAATTTTACCGGCGAGCGAATCGCTGCGTTCTGCGCCTGTATGCGGGCACGTGTCGATGGACGCAGTGACCGATCGCACGATCACACCGACAGCTCCGTATTTTTCAGCGGAGGTTGCACCCTGCCAGCGGTATTGCACATCTTCCCCGTATGCGCTGAAAGTGGAAATCGTCGTCGGATTGAACTTGTGATTGTAAAAAACGAATTTCCCTTTCACGCCTGCTTCCCCGAGCGAATCGAGCTGCGCGAACGTAGTTACTTCCACCACTTCCGCCTGCAATCCTTTGTCCGGCGTGGGCTGGCTTCCGCCGAGCGCGCACACGTTCACGGTGTGCTGCGTTTTTTTCGTGCCGGTCATGAAAATGAGCTTTCCCGATTCCGGGTTTCCGCGCACCCAGTGCGGCACGGTGCAGGGCTGCAGCCACACTTTATCAAAACCGTAACTATCCATGACGCCCTTCATGTAATTCACAGCGACCGCCGCGCCGGGCGAACCGCTGAGCCGTTTCGGCGCCTTCTGGCAAAGACCGGACAGCACGTCGTAAGCCTGGCCGTTCGCCAGCGCTTCGTTATAGATCTTGGCCACGACAGTGGAATCGTTGTCGCCGGGATTTACTTTGACAGGCGCATTATCCGTGAATGAAAAAATGAAAGCGACACAGGTGACGGCCGCAGCGGAAAAGAAAAATTTACGCATGGTGTGAGCAGTTGGTGTGAACAAAAATACCGGATTGCGGTTAACATGCGCATTTACCGGTATGAATGACCGCCGGCGATTACCGGCGAGGTAAAAAAAGGATGGATGAAAATTACTGCTGCGTGAAGTCGTACCAGTCTCTTTTCCGCGTCAGGCGCAGGTCCTGCAGCACCGATGATTTCACGTTGATGGTAATGTTGTAGCTCTGCCGCGGACCGAACGGGATCCAGTTGAACTGCATTTCCCAGCAATGGAGATCACGGTAAATATTGAGCGAGGTGAAGCCGAATTCCTGCTTTTTGATGTCGTAGTTCGAATCGAAGCCGACCTTCCATTTAGGTGTTACGTTCACGTCGCCGGAAACGTGCAGTGTCTGCGTCACCGTTTGTGTCAGCAGCGGTTTCGACCAGTTGAGGCTGTAACCGAAATTGAGCGACCACGGGATGTTGAAATCGACATACGCGTTCGGGTTGGCGTTGATCATGTCCAACTCCTGCTGTGTTCCGCGATTGGATGTGTGCGTGGTCGAAGAAGTGAAACCGCCTTTGCGCAGGCTCGTATTCAGAGAAACGGTTGCGCCGGTGAGACGCACGAGACGTTTTCCTTCCCGCCATTCGAAACGTTCGATGCGCACGCCTTCGCTGCTCACGCGGTAAGGATCGGCGAGGAAAGAAGTGTTCACATCAACCTTGTGGAACAGCTTCGTGCGGAAACCGGCAGAAAGCATCGACCAGTTGAAATGATCCGCGATCAGATTGTACGATCCCGCCACGTTGAAGGCATCGATGAGCGTCGTGCGTTTTTCCGTTTTGCTGCTGTCGCTTTCGTCGGGACGAAGCTTCGCTTCCAGCGAATTGATGAGGTTCAGCCCGATCGAGCCGATGCGGCCGGCCGGCGTTGCGCCGTAAATGCCGTTCTCGAAAATGGAATATTTCGACGACGCGCCAACCGAATTCGTCTGCACGGTTTTGTAAAAGCCGAAGCGCGGATCGGTGAAGTCGGGCATGTAGCTGAACGAAAGGTTCGGTGTAAGCGTGTGCCGGATGACCGTGTAACGGCCCTGCTTCAGCTTGTACATGCCGAAAAGGCGTGTGCTCAGCGTGAGGCTCGTGCTTCCGTCAAGACTGACTTTCGCGCCGTTGATCGTATCTGTCACCACCTGCTCGCCGTCCCAGCGCTTGTTCACGTAATTGAACTGCGTGATAGAATTCAGCGTAAGCGAGTAGGTGAGCGTGAAATGCCGTAGCACGTTAAAGGACGTGGAAATGGGCAGCGACTGGTGGATGCCATTGCGGAAATGCTGCGTGATGTAATCGGCGTTCCGCAGGCTGAGCGAGCTGTCGCCGATGCTGAGCAGGTTCTGGAAATCGGCGGTGTAGCTCATGCCGACCTTGTCGTACCATTTCTGTTTGACGCGTTTCGGGTTGCGGAAAGGATAAAAACGGTTCACGGTAAACGCGATCTGCGGCAGGGTCATGGACACATTATGCGTGAGCGAATTCTGGTCGTGGCGCAGGTTGGCGGAAAGCGCGCCGAATTTCCACGACTTCGACCAGGAAATATTCGAGTTGAAGGTGTTCGAAAGATAATCCGTGGGAATGGTGGAGTTGTACGAGTTGTACGTCGACGTGCCGCCCCGGACGTTCGCGGAAAAACGGATGGACGGATTCGATTTCGGATCCTGCGTATGCGACCACGTTATGAAAAAGTCATTGGCGATACGGCGGTTCGGAAGCTCGCGGTCGCCCTGGAGAATGCGCGAATATTTCAGTGAAAAATTCCCGCTGTATTTGTAGCGCACTTTGTAATTCGTGTACAGCTTCGCGCCCCAGCTGCCTTTCGAGTAAATATCGCCGCGGAGCGCAAGATCGAACAGGTCGCTTTTTCCCCAGTAATAACCGCCGTCTTTCAGGAAAAAACCGAGCGTAGGCGATTCACCGTAGGTGGGAATAAGGATCCCGGACGCCCTTCCTTTTTTGTTGGGGAAGAAGCCGAACGGAACAGCGATGGGTGTGGGAACGTCGCTGACCTCGAGGTAAGCAGGCCCGGTAATGATCTTATCGTCCTGGATGACCTTGAGTTTCCGCGCACGAATTGCAAAATGCGGATGCTCGAGATCGCACGTCGTGTAATAGCCTTTATACACATAGATCGTTCCGGAAGTATCCTTTTTCGCCACCTGCGCATGCAGGAACCCGTCGCCCTGTTCGGTGATGACATCGATGATCTTTCCTTTTCCGGTTACGTAATTGTAGGAAAGCTTGTTCGCCTCGAACGCTTCGCCGTTATCCGAAAAATTCGCTTTCGTGATGTAATTGCCGGTGGAATCTTTTTTCCCTTCCGCGATGACGATGTTTTTTTTGAAATCGATCGTTACGAAATACGCCGAAAGATGCGTGTCCTGGTAATCCACTGTCGCGCTGTCCCAGAGATATACTTTCTGGGCGGGCAGGTCGAAGAGCATGGAATCTTTCGCGTGGTAGGTAACCTGGCCGAGAAGTTGCGATGTGCTTTCCTTTTTTCCGGGAGGACCCGCCTTCAAAGAATCCCCGTTGAGCGTGTCGGCCTGTGCGCGGAGGGTATCGCCGAGAAACCAGCAGAGGCTGATTATTAACAGTCCGCGGTAAATAAGTCTGCAAGGGCGAAAAAAGCCGGGCAATGTTTGGCGGTATTTTTGCTTGTAACGGCTGAACGGCACCAAAACTAAATAAAAAGCCCCTTTGTGCGTTATGGTACTGATGCGACGATTCCCGCTTACACTGGCCATTGCGGTTTTTCTTTCAGGAATGGTTTTGATTCTTTCTTCGTCGTTCTCCGCAAATTTCAAGCCGGAAAACAAGAAGGTGAAAGTGATCTGCATCGATGCAGGACACGGGGGCAAGGATCCCGGCTGCCATGGTGCTGTTGCAAAGGAAAAAGATATTGCACTTGCGATCGCGTTAAAGTTTGGTAAATACATCGAGGACAATTATCCAGATGTGAAAGTGGTGTATACCCGCAAGACCGATGCCTTCGTGGAGCTCAATGAACGCGCGGCTATCGCCAACCGGAACGACGCGGATCTTTTCGTCTGCATTCACTGCAATTCCGCCTGCG
>DASTSF010000364.1:0-2382 GCA_035760825.1 Bacteroidia bacterium | reverse complement strand
GCCGGGTTATCATTCCAATAAGAAGCACTGGAATACCATTACCGCCGACGGTTCTGTCCCCGACAAATTGCTGCGCGAGTGGATCGATCATTCGTACGAGCTCGTTGTGAACGCGCTTCCGAAAAAGCTGCGTGCCGAGCTGGACGAATAAAATTCAGTCGATCATCCGCGAAGAGCCGGAAGGCTGGAACGGGTTCGGTGAAACGAAACGCAGCGCGATCTCGAATCCTCCGCGTGAGCTGCTGGCCGTGCGCAGCGGGGAAACGTTCACGTCGTAGCTGAATCCCACGGAATAATGCGAGAATTCGAGCATCGTCACCACGGCGATCGCATCGCGTGCGCGCAGGAAACCGCCGATGGAAAGCGCAGCTCCCTGCTTGAACCCCGTGTACTTGGAATCCATTCCCAGCACGTAGCGGATAAGCGTGCCTGCATAGATCTCCTGCTGCGGACCCTGGCGCGCATACATGAAGCCGGGGACGAACGCGACGTTCGAATTCGGAAGACTGAGGATGGCGGAGCCGTGCGCCACAAAACGCATGTAGAGCTTTTCACCGGTTCCGTAAAATGAATACGCCGGGCGGTTGAGGTGAAATACGCTCACGCCGAAATTGAATTTTTCATCGTGGTTGTTCGTCACGTTGCGTGCGCCGGAAATATTATCATGGTTCCAGTCGAGGCCCGCGCCGAAATCCGCATAGGAAAAGCTGGAGGATGCGCCCGATGGTTCCTGCGCCGGCAGCGAAGAATCGTAATTGAACCCGTTGAACTGTGTGCCCCACTGCAGGCTTCCGCCGTTCATGCTGCGCTGCGCGAATCCCGCCTGCAGTCCGCCGCCGAACGTATTGTTGTCGTCGATGCGGGCGTGGTACGCAAGCGAAAGGTTTCCCTGCGTGGTGGCGATCTTTCCGTCGCCGGCGTTATCGTTGAAGATGTTCGCGCCGAAAGCGAGAAATCCTTTCGACTTTTTATTCTTCCCGGTGCGCATGTCGAAAGAGACCGCCGATGTGCGGAATGGATTCGTCACGCTCTGCCACTGGTCTTTGTAATTCAGGTTGACCTGCATGTCGTGCTGCGCGCCGGTCAGTGCCGGGTTCAGCGTGAGCGGCGACATGTAGAATTGCGAGAAATGGATGTCCTGTGCTTTCGCGGAAATGGCGAGAAGAAGAACGGCAAACGGAAAAAACTTTTTCATGTCTCTTACCGGATAAGTGAAATGTTTCCTTTTTTCTGAACGACATCGCCAGTGACGAGCGTCGCTTCGAGCTGGTACACGTAAACGCCTGCATCAAGCGGTTTACCGTTGTACGTTCCGTCCCAGCCCATGGACGGATCATTCGACTCGAATACTTTTTCGCCCCAGCGGTCGAATACCTGGAAGTTGATGCCCGTCACGCAATTGCCCATGACGAGCAGGACGTCGTTCTTCGAATCATTGTTCGGTGAAAACGCGTTCGGCACAAAGACTTCCCCGCAGTTGATGTCAACGAAGATCGTCACGCACGCTGTGTCTGCGCACCCGTTTCCGTCAGTCGCCAGCACGCAATACGTCGTCGTTGCGGAAGGCGTTGCGTCCGGTGAGGCGCACGTGGTGCAGCTCAGCCCGGAAGACGGTGACCACGACAGCGTCGAGCCCGGGGAAGAGGTCGCGCCGATCGTGATCGTCTGTCCGTAATTGATGGTCGTGTCGGGGATTGTGCTGATCACCGGAAGCGGGTTCACCGTAACGGCGAATGTTGCTGTGTCCGTGCAGGAGCCGTTGGAAACGACAACCGTGTACGTTGTGCCGGCAACAGGCGCATCGCTCATTGAAGCGGAATTCGCGCCTGTGCTCCACGCGTACGACGATCCGCCGGAAGCGGTGAGCGAGACGATCCCTCCCGCGCATACGGAAGAAATTCCGGTTATTGATGCCACGGGTGGTGCGAGCACAGTCACTGTTGCGGATGAGCCGGAAGAACATCCGGAAACAGGATCGGTGACGGTGAGTGAATACGTCGTCGTTGTTGACGGCGAAACGGAGATCGATGACGAAGTGCTCCCGGTGCTCCAGGAATAATTGCCTGTTCCCGGAGTGCTCAGTGTAATGCTCTGGCCGCTGCAGATATTTCCTCCGCCGGTGATTGTCGCGTTCGGCAGCGGATTGACAGTAACGGTGATCGTCGCCGTGTCGGAACAGGCGGATGCGTTGGTCACGATCACGCTGTACGTGGTGGTGGATGACGGTGAAACGGTTTCATTGGCGGACGTTCCGCCTGAGCTCCACGCATAAGTTCCGCCGCCGGTTGCGACAAGTGTTGTCGATCCTCCTGCGCAGATGGAATTTGTTCCTGTTACCGAAGCAGTGGGCGCGGGATTCACTGTTACCGCGTAGGTTGCCGA
>DASTSF010000363.1:0-3635 GCA_035760825.1 Bacteroidia bacterium | reverse complement strand
TCAACGAACGTGACGCAACCGCCGGCGATAACGATCAGCACATCTTCCGTCGATGCGCATTGCAATCAAATTGATGGATCTGTTTCTGCCAGCGCATCCGGAGGAACGGGCACTCTGAATTACCAGTGGAACGGCGGTCCTGCTTCGCAGAACTATAACAACATCCCCGCCGGGAATTATTCGGTCGTCATCACCGACCAGAACGGGTGCAGCGATTCTTCTTCCGTGGTCGTGAACAACCTCAACGGTGTGACGGCTTCCGCAGGAACAGTGACGAACGTGACGTGCTCCGGTCAATCGGACGGTTCCATTGTCATCAATGCGAACGGGGGCAATCCCGCTTACACCTACAGCTGGTCGCCGAATGTGAGCGCAACGGATACAGCGAACGGAATTCCCGCAGGGAATTACCAGGTGACAGTTTCCGATGCGGCGGGCTGCACCTCTCTCGTTTCGGTTACGGTTACTGAACCACCGCAGCTTTCCGTTACGGCCGCAGCTTCACCTTCCGCGGTGTGTGAAGGATCTCCGCTGCAGCTTTCTTCCTCTGCGAACGGAGGAACGCCGGGCTATTCGTTCACGTGGATGCCCGGGAACATGAGCGGCGCTAACCAGAATACGGTTCCGGCTTCAACGACGACATACAGCGTTAGCGTAACCGACCAGAATGGATGCACGGCGACGGGTTCGGTGAACGTCATTGTGAGCGCGATGCCTGTTGCTGCGTTTGCTGCCGATACGCTTTCCGGTTGCGCGCCCTTGTGCGTGAACTTCTCCGATCTTTCCACCGTTACCGCCCCGTCCGCGATCACTTCGTGGAACTGGGATTTCGGCGACGGAAATATTTCCACGCAGCAAAATCCTTCGCATTGCTATGACACGCCCGGGATCTACACCGTCGTGCTGAAAGTGACCACCGCTGCCGGATGCGAAACGACGATCACGATGACGAATTACATCAACGCTTTTGTTACACCGGTCGCCGGGTTTACCTATTCTCCCCAGCCTGTTTCCATTCTCGATCCGGAAGTTTTCTTCACGGATACGTCCTGGAATGCGGTGACCTGGAGCTGGAGCTTCGGTGACCTGAACAATTCTTCATCGGCCTCGCAAAATCCTTCTTTCGTTTATCCCGATGCCACCTGCTACCAGGTACTGCTTTCCGTAACCAGCGCGAACGGCTGCACCGATACGGCGACGCAGGATATCTGCATCAATCCCGACGTCACGCTCTACATTCCGAACACATTCACACCGGACGGGAACGGCATGAACGATGTGTTCCTTCCCGCAGGTATCGGTCTCACGAATGACAATTACGACCTGATGATCTTCGATCGCTGGGGAAATCTCATCTTCGAATCCCACTCGCTTGACCAGGGCTGGGACGGAAGAGCGAACGGCGGCAGCGAGATCGCGCAGATCGACACCTACGTGTGGAAGCTGCATGTGACCGACATCCTCGGCAAAGAGCACAGCCTCATCGGTCACGTGAACCTGATCAAGTAACACGCGTTCCCGCTTTTCAGATTTGTTTTACCTCCCGTTCTTCGGCCCGGCAGCCGGGTGTAAATTCCATCCGCCTCTTCTGTAAAACATTTCTCCCTGTTAACTAAACATTGGTAACACCGGCGCCCACCGGCGCTTAATAGCGAATTGACATTTCCGTCCGAAGTAAACATGATTATACTTATCATGCTATTTAAGTACTTCCATAGTAAGCATTCCCTGTAAAATCCACTTACTTTTTAACACGGCTGCATTTTACTTAAGTATAATTATCAAACACCACTCTCTTTTCTTCACTGGTCTACTTTAGCCTTGTAATTAAACACACATTTATTTCACTAAAACCAGATGAAAATGAAAAAAAATTCGCACACGAATGGCAGCGGAGCTCTTTTCCGCCGCATGCTTTTGATTTTCGCTTTCGGGTCGGGCTCGCTTGCAGCCCAGACTTTCACTGAGTCCATGGGCTCAGTCGCCTCCACTACCAGCATTGTATCCTATGAAGCTGCCAACGGTTTCGACAATGACGGGTTCACCATGACGGGTAACGCCGATATCCGCAATACATCCGCGTCGAACGGTTACGCCGGTGCATCCGGGCTGGCCAACGTTTTCTTCACGAACAACACGACGAACCCGGCAGGAAACCGTTCCTTCCAGATCGAAGGCATCAACACCAGCAACATTTCCGATCCCGTGCTTTCTTTCGGAATACTGAAAAGCACCGTTGCTTCCGATGGTTCCGATTTCATCGTTGAAGTAAGCACCGACGGCATCAATTACACGCCGGTTTCGTTCCCTGCGCTTCCCACCGGAACCGGGACCGCGGTCTGGCGTTATGAAACGGTGACGGGCGCGATCCCCCAGGTTTCCGACCTGCGTATCCGCTGGACCAACACCAGCGCGACCACGCAGTATCGCATCGACGACGTCAACCTCAACTGCTCGGCTTCCATCACACCCTCGCAGTCGACAACACTTTGCGCCGGCGACAACGTTACGCTCACCGCCAGCAATGCGCTGGGTGGAAGCTATCTCTGGTCGAACAGCGCTGCCACGCAGTCGATCTCTGCAGGTTCCTCCGCAACCTACACCGTACAGGTAACGGACGGCAGCGGATGCGTTTCGGTTTCTTCACCCGTACGTGTGCTCGCGTATCCCGCGGCAATGGTTTCCGCCTCTGCTTCCGACAGCACGATCTGCACCGGTGATTCTGCAACACTGCATGCGCGCACGCTTACGCAGGACCTTATTTTTTCCGAATACGTGGAAGGTTCCGGCAATGAAAAATACATCGAGATATACAACGGTACGGGCGCAGCGGTAAACCTTTCGGATTACGAATACCTCGCGTTCCACAACGGTGCAGCTTCACCTTCATTCACGACCGCTCTTTCGGGCACACTCGCTGACGGAGCTACGCTCGTTCTGAAGAACGGGTCGGCCACGCTTTATTCCGGCGGGCAGGCTGAATTCGGTGTTCAGCATAACGGCAATGATGCACTGGCGTTGTACAAAATCTCCACTTCTTCTTACGTTGATATTTTCGGTGTCATCGGCCAGGATCCGGGAACAGCATGGACAGGTCCCGGCGGTTATTCCACAATGGATCACACGCTGCGCCGCAAACCGAATGTGTATTCCGGCATCACGGTAAATCCCGGTCTGGCCGGCGCAAACGGTTTCACCACGCTTACCACCGAATGGGATCTTTATGCAACGGACGACGTCTCCGGACTCGGAATGCACAGCGTCGACGGAGCGTATGTATGGAATCCCGGAAGTTACAGCGGAAACATGGTCTCTGTTTCTCCGTCTTCCACCACAACGTACACCGTCACCGGTACGTTCATCAACGGTTGCACGGCCAGTGACGACGTAACGATCAACGTCAGCAACCCGTCCGTTTCCGTTTCGGCAAGCGATACGCTTATTTACCTCTGCTACGGCCCGCAGTCATCCACGCTCACTGCGAACGCTTCCGGCGGAACAGCCCCGTATTCTATCTCGTGGAGCACGGGCGAAACAACTTCTTCCGTAACTGTTTCACCGAATACGACGACCACTTATTCCGTAACCGTTAGCGATAACAACGGATGCACTTCGTCTTCTTCGTCGATTGCAGT
>DASTSF010000362.1:0-2499 GCA_035760825.1 Bacteroidia bacterium | reverse complement strand
AAGCAACCAGGGAAGGCTTTTTACGCCGGGTAATTTTGTAAAAAGCCATTTTCCGTCATGCGCAGCGAAACCCGTTTCCCGTTCGTCGTCCTGCTGCTTTTCAGCAGTGCCACGATGTGCTTTGCGCAACCTTCCGAGCGAAAGAACACGCCGCAGGATTACATCGACAAATACAAGGATGACGCGATACGCGAAATGCAGCTGTGGAAAGTTCCTGCATCCATCACGCTTGCGCAGGGCATGCTCGAATCGGATAACGGCAACAGCGCGCTTGCTGTTTATGCGAACAATCATTTCGGCATCAAGTGCCACAACGACTGGACAGGCGACACCTACACGGCGAACGACGACACGGCGAACGAATGCTTCCGGAAATATGCTTCAGTGTATGATTCCTACGTCGATCATTCGAAATTCCTGAAAGGCCGCGACCGGTACGCCTTCCTGTTCGATCTGAAAATAACCGATTACAAAGGCTGGGCGAACGGGCTGAAGCAGGCCGGATATGCAACCGATCCCAAATATGCTTCGCGCCTCATTCACATTATCGAGCTGTACAAACTGTACGAATTTGACAAGCAGAACGGTTTGCCGCCTGCCGGCGTGACGGTGAAGAACCCGGCCGGCGCGAATGTCAGCACTACGGTGACACGCCGGGAAATTTACACCAACAATAATGTGAAGTACGTGATCGTCCGCGAAGGAGATTCGTTCGTGAAGATCGCGCGGGAGCTCGACATGGGCGTATGGCAGCTGCATAAATACAACGAGCTCGGGAAGGATGCGACGCTGAAACCCGGCATGATGCTTTACATCCAGCCCAAACGCAGGCATTCCATCGATACGGATACGCACACGGTCAAGCCCGGCGAGACGATGTACGATATCGCGCAGCAGTATGGCATGAAAGTGAGCGCGCTCTACAAGATTAACGGCATGGCGCCGGGTACGCAGCCCGGGACCGGTGATGTTCTCAGGCTGAAGAAAAGCCGCAGGAAATAGCCTGCACCGCCCGCCGGAAAATATCAACCGGAAACTGATCAGTTTTTTCTTCTTGCCTGTCGTTCGTCAGCCTCCGGGCTGTATGTTCACATTAGCTTCGTTCTTCCTGCTCAATTGCCGGGGAAATCATGCCGCCCATTCGTGAATTCTGGTCTCTTGCTCCTTCGCAGCTCATGGAAAACCTGGGTACGGGAGAGAACGGTCTTTCCGTGGAAGCAGCTGAAGAAAGGAAAGCCCCGCAAAAGGGAAAAAACCGTTCTCAGTTCGTAAGCGATCTCCTGCTTTTTCTTTCGCAGTTCAAAAGCCCGCTTGTGCTGCTGCTCGTATTCTCGCTCATTCTTTCTTCCGTGCTGGGCGAGATCAGCAACTCGGTGATCATTTTCGTGATCCTTTTTCTCACCGGCATTCTCGGGTTTTTCCAGGAACGAAATGCGGGACGTGCAGTAGAGAAGCTGCGCAACATGGTAAGTGCGAACGCAACGGTGATCCGCGGCGGAGACCCGGTGCTGGTGAATGCGGGGGACGTTGTTCCCGGCGATATTCTTCTTCTCGATGCGGGTGATATCGTTCCGGGTGACGGGCTTATTCTCTCTTCCAAAGATCTCTACACGAACGAAACGGTGCTGACGGGCGAATCATTCCCGGCGGAAAAAACGGCTGCGACCGTTCCTGCTGACGCTCCTGTTTCTGCCCGGAAGAATTCAGTGTTCCGCGGAACGAGCGTTGTCAGCGGGACAGCGAAGGTGATCGTCGCTGCAACCGGGAAAGACACGGAGCTCGGCGGCATCGAAAAAGAAATGGGCGTTGTCACGGCTGAAACGGCGTTTGAAAAAGGCGTGCGGAATTTCGGCTACCTGCTCATGCGCGTTTCACTCGTGCTGGCCGGAACGATCCTCATCGTGAACCTCGTGCTCGGCCGGCCGGTGGCGGAATCCATTCTCTTCGCGCTCGCCATTTCCATCGGACTGACGCCGGAGCTTCTTCCGTCCATCCTCACGATCACACTCTCTGCCGGTGCAAGACGCCTGGCGAAAAAGAAAGTCATCGTGCGGAAGCTGGCTTCGATACAGAACCTCGGCGCGATCAATGTGCTCTGCTCCGATAAAACCGGCACGCTCACCGAAGGTGAGGTGAAGATACATTCGATGACGGATGCGGATGGAAAAAACAATCCGAAGATCGGGCTGTACGCGCTGCTGAATGCGAAATTCGAATCCGGTTTTACCAACCCGATGGACGAAGCGATACGTGTCAACATTAAGGAAGATGTTTCCGCGTATGAAAAACTCGATGAAGTGCCGTACGATTTCATCCGGAAGCGGCTGAGCGTTGTCGTGAAGCACGACCATGAACGCGTGATGATCACGAAGGGCGCGCTGTCGGCTGTGCTCAATGTGTGCACGCAGGCGGAAAGGGAGGACGGAACGGTTGTCCCCATTGATGAAGCGATCACCGCAAAAATAAACGGTATGTACCGTGAGTTCAGCGCGCAGGGCC
>DASTSF010000361.1:0-2380 GCA_035760825.1 Bacteroidia bacterium | reverse complement strand
CCTTTATCCTTTCCTCGCGTTCGGCAACAATCCCGATAACCCGTACAACAATATTTTCAGCGTGTACCAGCGTGCGCTTTCCCCGCTCGTGAAGCTGTTCAATCCCGGCAAAGAAGCGGAAATGAACGAGCACATCGTTGGCATGGGTGAAAAGATGGCGGTATACGGTCAGAAGCTCGCCGAGCTCCAGCAGCACATCTACGCAACGGCTGCACAGTCGTGGGAAACATTCGTGCTCGAGAACTACGAGCAGGTGAAAAAAGGCGCAGACCTGTCCAATACGCAGGAAGCGTTCCAGAAGTGGATCAACCGCAACGAAGAAGTTTTCATCGGGCTTTTCCGCAGCGAGGAATATTCGAAGCTCCAGGGCGAGCTGCTCGATCTCGGCCTCGAGATACGCCAGCATGCTGAGAAAGCTGGAGAAATTGTTCTCCAGCCTTTCCCGGTAGTGCTCCGCAGCGAAGCTGACGATCTTTACACCACCGTTTACGAGCTCCGCAAGCGCATCAGCGCGCTCGAGAAGCAGCAGCAGGAATCTGAAACGGAAACGAAAGAGCCGAAATCTTCCGCGAAGAAGAAAACGGCAACCGTTTAACCGCCTCATTGTTTTCAACGAACGAAAACCGAACCGACATGGCAGGCGAAAACATCGCAAAGCAGCTTTCAGAGACCGGCATGAAGCTGGTGAACGGGTACGACAACCTCGTACGTGCGGGTGAAGTGGAAGTGGCGACCACGCCGAAAGATCTTGTTTTCAAAGTGGACAAGATCAAGCTTTACCGTTACCGCCGCGATACACCCGCGAAATTCACGACACCCCTCGTGATCTCGTACGCGCTGGTCAACCGTCATGACATGCTCGACATCCAGCCCGACCGCAGCTTTGTGAAGAACCTGCTGGCCCTGGGACTCGACATCTACATCATCGACTGGGGCTATCCCACGAAAGCGGATAAAGACGTCACGCTCGAGGATTATGTGAACTGGTTCCTGGATGACATCGTCGATTTTGTGCGCCGCAACAACGGGGTGGAAAAAGTGAACCTCATGGGCATCTGCCAGGGAGGAACGCTGAGCCTGATCTATTCTGCACTTCATCCCGGGAAGATCAGGAACCTGGTGACGCTCGTTACGCCGGTCGATTTCAGCACGAACGAAGGACTGCTTTTCCGCTGGTCGAAGAACATGAATTTCGATCGCATCGTGGATTCGTACGGGACAGTTCCCGGGGAATTCCTGAACAACGGTTTCGCGATGCTGAAGCCGATGATGCGCGCCACGAAATACATGGGCATGGTGGACATCATGCAGGATAAAGACAAGCTGATGAATTTCCTGCGCATGGAAAAGTGGATCAACGATTCACCCGACCAGGCAGGCGAATGTTTCCGCCAGTTCATGAAGGACCTTTACCAGGGCAACAAGCTCATCAAGGGCGAACTGGAGATCGGAGGCGAGAAGGTGGACCTGAAAAACATTACCATGCCCGTGCTGAACATTTATGCCGCGGAAGATCATCTCGTTCCGCCTTCAGCGACAATCCCGCTGAATGAGCATCTCGGCACGAAAGACAACGAACTGTATAAATTCCCGGGCGGGCACATCGGCGTTTTCGTCGGTTCCCGCTCGCAGAAAGAGCTTGCGCCTGCCGTCATCAAATTCCTCGGCGACAGGGACTGAAGAGTGTGATGTTGCAGCACCGCCAGCTGCAATCTTGTTTGCTTGTTCACTGCACCCCGGTTTTTACCGGGGTGTGGTGTTTTTCAGCCAAAAAATTCTATTTTTATTGAGATCACATGCTAAACTTTCCCCGGCATGAATGTTATTGAAGTAAAGGACAGGAACAGGACACTTTCCATTGCCGTTGAAGATACCGGTGACGTTCATTCGGACACGGAAGCTTCGAAACCCGTCCTGTTTTTCGTTCACGGGCTTGCGCTCGACCACGTTCTCTGGAAATACGCCATAGAATACCTTCGCGCCGATTTCCGCTGCATTGCCATCGATCTTCCCGGTCACGGCGCCTCGGCGGGCCAGCGGCCGGAGCAAGCCGGAAATTTCACGATGTCATTTTACGCGGGCATCGTCCGTTCGTGCATCGAGAAGCTCGGGCTGAAAGACGTCACCCTTGCGGGACATTCCATGGGCGCGCAGATCAGCATCATCACTGCGCTCCAGATACCTTCGCTTGTGCAGCGTCTCGTGCTCGTATCGCCGGCCGGCATCGAAAAATTCATTCCCGAAGAAGCGGCGAAGATCGAGGTGGGGACGGAAATGCTGTACCGCGCACCGATGGACGTGAAGCACATTCTCGGCATGTACGCACCGCAGATGAACGTTCATGCAGAACGCGCGCGTGAGCTGGCGAATGATCATATCT
>DASTSF010000360.1:0-7827 GCA_035760825.1 Bacteroidia bacterium | reverse complement strand
CACCAGGGTTACCGTGAAGGTTACTGCGTGGCCTATTACGCCGACGGTAAAAAAGCAGAGGAAGGCAATTACAAACACGGGAGCAAGGTCGGCAAATGGCAGTTCTGGGATGAATACGGCAATACGAAGGAAAAAGATTACGGGGATAAGTAACCGCCTGCTCGCTGGAGATTATTCGGTTGTCCGTTAGCGCGTTGAGAAAGCAGCCCCCGGGCATGAACTTTTTTCCCTCGGTCTTTTCCGCTTCCTTTCGTAATTTCATTGCCCTTTTGCAATGATCCCCAAAGAAACGGTCGACCGCATATTCGACACCGCCCGCATCGACGAAGTGGTGGGCGAGTTCGTTTCGCTGAAAAAGCGCGGCGCGAACATGATCGGCCTGTGCCCGTTCCACAACGAGAAGACGCCTTCGTTCAACGTTTCTCCTTCGCGCGGGATCTACAAATGCTTCGGCTGCGGGAAAGGCGGCAACTCCGTGAATTTTGTCATGGAGCACGAGCACCTCTCCTATCCCGAAGCGCTGCGCTGGCTCGCGAAAAAATACAACATCGAGATCGAGGAAGAGGAACAGAGCGCCGAGCAGATCGCAAAAGACAATGAGCGGGAAAGTCTTTTCATCGTTTCCGCATTCGCGCAAAAGCATTTCACGAAAAACCTGCACGAGACCGAAGAAGGAAAAGCGATCGGCCTTTCCTATTTCCTCGAGCGCGGTTTCCGTCCCGAGATCATCGAAAAATTCCAGCTCGGCTATTCGCCCGATACGTGGCGCGACCTCACGGATGCCGCTATCGCCGCGGGCTACAAGCTCGAATACATGGTGAAAGCCGGGCTCACGATCCAGAACGAGGAAGACAAGGAAAAATATTTCGACCGCTTCAAGGGACGCGTGATCTTTCCCGTGCACAACGCGAGCGGGCGCGTGATCGCCTTCGGCGGAAGAACGCTGAAGACCGACAAGAAGCTGGCGAAATACATCAACTCGCCGGAAACGGACATCTACCACAAGAGCAATGTCCTTTACGGACTTTTCTTCGCGAAGAAAACCATCATCGAGCTGGACGTCTGCTACCTCGTGGAAGGTTACACCGACGTGATCTCCATGCACCAGGCGGGCATCGAAAATGTCGTCGCCTCCTCGGGAACTTCGCTGACGGTGGAGCAGATCCGTTTGATCCGCCGTTACACGAACAACATCACCATCCTGTACGACGGCGATCCGGCAGGCATCAAAGCGAGCTTCCGCGGCATCGACCTCATCCTCGAGGAAGGAATGAATGTGCGCGTGCTGCTGTTCCCCGACAACGACGACCCGGATTCGTATTCGAAAAAAGTGACAAGCGAAGAGCTGAAAGAGTTCATCGCGAAGAACACGAAAGATTTTATCCGGTTCAAGACGGAGCTGCTTTCACAGGACGTCGCCGGCGACCCGATCCGGAAAGCACAGCTCATCCGCGACATCGTCGAGAGCATCTCGCTGATCCCCGACGCGATCACGAGAAGCGTTTTTGTAAAAGACTGCAGCCGCATTCTCGACATCGAGGAACAGACGCTGCTGAACGAGCTCAACAAGCAGCGCCGGAAAAATTTCGATAAGAAAAGAAGCGGCACATCTCACGAAACGCACACCGGGCCATCGCAGGAAACCGGGTTTGTTCCGGACATCGCTGCAAAGCCCGAAGAGCGGACAGACACCGACGCGCAGACGGGCACCGAATACCAGGAGCGTGAGATCGTCCGCCTGCTGCTCAATTACGGCCAGCAGGCCATCACCGCTGATTCGGAAGATGAGGAAGGGAAACCGGTGACGATCGAAGTTTCGCTCGCGGAATTTATTCTCAGCGAGATCGACAACGACCAGATCACGTTCGAGCATGAAACGTATGGAAAGATCGTGGATGAATTCCGGAAACACATCGCAGCGGGAAACGTTCCTGATCTGAATTATTTCGTCAATTACCCCGACCAGAACGTGAGCATGCTCGCGGTGGACCTCGTCACCATCCCTTACCAGCTTTCCGACTGGGACCGGCATTTCATTTACGTGCAGACGGAAAACCTGGTCCTTCGCAGGACAGCCACGCACGGCGTGCATGCGATAAAGCTGCGCAAGATCGAGCTGATGATCAATGAACGCAGGAAACAGATCCGTGAGCTGGAGGACAGGCACGAGTTTGAGAACATGATGATCGTGCTTTCAGAGATCAAATCGCTCGAAGAAGCCAAGAAACATTTCTCAGCCCTGCTGGGAAGAGTGGTGATACGGTGAAGTTTTTCACGACGGGTACACGGAATTTTGCCGTCTTTAACCGCACCGGCACGAAGACGCGAAGTCAGTTTCCATTGACAAACCTTTTCACATCCTTCACATTCAGCTGCAGCGAAACTTTCCCGTTCCATTCGTTTTCCTCCAATGTGTAAACGGCGTCGATCTCGTTTTTGTTCGCCAGCAGGGGAAGCTTTTCCGCGAGACCGAACGCAATGGCCGGGAAGATGCGCGTGGGAAAACGCGGGTCGATGAGGTCGAGCTTGAGGTGTGAATCCTTCACCACGCGCGCCCACCCGCGGTCGCAGACATGCCGCGTGAGGAAAACCGGGTTCATGTTTCCCGGGCCGAATGGCGCAAACAGGCGTATCGTATTCAGCAGCTGGTTGTCGATCTGCGAAAAGGAAATTTCCGCATCGATCTCAATTTCCGGCACGAGCTGCGCCTCCGTGATGCGCGCCGAAACTTCCGCTTCGAACTTTTCGATGAACGCATCCACATTTTGCTTCTCGAGCGTAAGTCCCGCCGCATATTTATGCCCGCCGAACTGGATGAGCAGGTCGCTGCACGCTTCGATCGCTTCGTAGATATCGAAGTCCTTCACCGAACGCGCGGAGCCGGAAACTTTTCCGTTCGACTCGCACAGCACGATCGTGGGGCGGTAATGCTTTTCAATGAGGCGCGACGCGACGATCCCCACGACGCCTTTGTGCCAGGTGCTGTCGAAGACGACCGTTGATCTCCGTTTTGCAAATGCAGCGTCGGAAGAGATCATATCGAGCGCGTGAATGGTGATCTGCCGGTCGAGCTCGCGGCGTTCCGTATTGTTGCGGTTGATGATCTCCGCGGCGCGGCGTGCGGAAGCTTCATCGTCCGAAGCGAGCAACTCCACGGCCAGCTTTCCGTGCTCCACCCTCCCGGCCGCATTGATGCGCGGCGCAAAAAGAAAAACGACGTCGCTGATGGAAAGCTTTCGTTTCACGTTCACGAGCTCCGTCATCGCCCTGAAACCCGGCCGCGGAGCCGAGTTGATGCGTTTCATCCCGAACGTCGCCAGCACGCGGTTCTCGCCCGTGAGCGGAACAATATCGGCGGCGATGGCGACTGCAACCAGGTCGAGCAGCGGCTCGATCATCTCCACGCTGCCTCCTTTTTTCTGCGTGAGCGCCTGCATGAGCTTGAACCCTATCCCGCATCCGCAAAGCTCATCATACGGGTAATGGCAATCGTTCCTTTTCGGATCGAGAACAGCAACTGCGCCCGGCAATTCAGCGCCCGGCCGGTGGTGATCGCAAATGATGAAGTCGATGTTTTTTCCTTTCGCGTAAGCAATTTTATCATTCGACTTGATGCCGCAGTCCAGCGCGATGATGAGCGTAAAGCCATTCTCCTTTGCAAAATCGATCCCGGCGAACGAGATGCCGTAACCTTCCGCGTACCGGTCGGGAATGTAAAAACCGCAATCCGCGCCGAGCGAAACAAGATGCGTGTACACCAGCGCAACAGCCGTCGTTCCGTCGACGTCGTAATCACCGTACACGAGAATTTTCTCTTTCCGCAGAAGCGCCCGCTCGACACGGGCAACAGCAGCATCCATGTCCTTCATCAGGAACGGATCATGCAGGTCGCTGAGGTCGGGACGAAAAAACCGTTTTGCTTCTTCCTGCGTGCGTATCCCGCGCTGCAGCAGGAGCGATGCGACGATTTCATTTCCGTTCAGCTGCCTGGCGAGAGCTTTCAGCTCTTCCTTTGCCGGCTGCTTTTTCAGCGACCACCGGTTCCGCGTCCCATTCTCATTATACTTTCCCGTTCCATTTTCCATCTTCAGGCTCACTTTCATTTCCATAGATCAAACGTATTACTAATTAACAAACTATTTTCTTTAAACGCATGCGCCCCTTAGCGTTCGCCGTTCTTGTACCCGATCTGTTTCCGCGGCGGGCGGTCCGGATCGAACAGCTGGCGCAAGGCTGCAAAAACCGATTTTATATCGGCGCTGTTTTTTCCCACTTCCTTTTCCAGCAACTCAAGCTTAAGGCGCATTTCCCTGCTGTCTGTGACCGCTTCCCTCATGCGGATGAACACGCGGATGATCCTTATGTTCACCGCGATCGCCCGTTCGCTGCTCAGGACGCAGGAAAGCATTGTTACCCCGTGCTCCGTAAAGCAGAACGGCTTATGCCGCAATCCCATTTTCTCTGAATTGGAGGTCACAATTTGTGACCTCCAATTTTCCAGCTCCTTTGCCGTCATCACGAACATGAAGTCGGGCGGGAAACGGGCGAGGTTCCTCTTCACCGCCTGCTTGAGCGCTTTGGTGGGCACACCGTACAACGCCGCGAGATCGCGATCGATCATCACTTTTTGTCCGCGGATGAAATAAATTCTTTTCTGCAGCAGGTCGTCCGGCAGCTGCTCTTCTGTTCCTGTTTTCATCTTTTGTCGTAACGCTTTTATTGAAAAAACGGCCGCAAAAGTGTGCACCGGAAAATCATTTCCCGTGTTTTAAACGTTTATACCCGGATATAAGCGGGTGGAAACGGACCTCAGCTACCGAGAACCGTCATTGCCTGCGCGGCATTGGAGATCTTCTGCGCCGGAACGCGCATCGTGATCCCCGTCTTTTTTTCAGAGGTGCCGAGCGTTTTGAAATCGCCGGGATAAAAAACAGCGGGCTTTCCGTCGGCTGTAACGGCCCAGATAGAATTTTCCTGTGCCGGGTCATAGGTGAAATCCGCGAGGCCGGCCGCATCATACGTGAACAATGCGTTCGTTCCTTTTTCCACGAGGTAAACACGGTTCGTCACCAGCTCCTTTTTTGTCCGGCCGTCTTTCAGCGAAAGTGAAGTCGTTGCCCCCTGCGGCAGGTTCTGCGGAACGCCCGCCATCCATATTCCGAAATCGCTGACGGTGAACGCACGCATGTACATCGCATGTTCATTCGTTCCGCTATGCGCGTTATGCAACGCGAGCGCCTGCGCAAAACAGGAATCCGAAGTGAAAACCGCACGTGCCCCGGGCGACAATGCGAAATGCGGAACCGCTCCGTTCCTCGTACCTTGCAGATATTCGCTGTACTTTTCTTCGTACAGCTTTTTTGCGGCGGCATAATCCGTTTCGCCGACAACAGGATAAGCCACGTAGCTTTTTTCCAGTACACCGCGGGTGAATGTAATGGTGTATGTATCCGCATTCCTGTTCTTTGTTACGACTGCATCCTCCCATTTCACTTTTGCATCACTGCCCCGGTACGGTGTTTTCGTTTCATCCACTTCGAAGCGGACGCCTTTGTAGATCGCAAGCTCCGGGAATTCCTGCGGATCGAATTTAATTGCGAAGCTGTGACGGCTCCTGTTCGCTTTACGCGGCGGCAGCAACTGGTCATTTCCAGCATCCTGCTTCACCGGCAGACCCGCAGCACCTGACGTGTCACTGACCAGCGCCGCGAAATTCCAGTCGTTCCTGCCTTTGTACGTCCACGCTTTCTGTATCGTGTCGAGGTAATACGTTCCATATTGCATTTGCTCTTTTTCCGCCGGAAGCGAAACGAGAACCGGGTGCTGCGGATCTGCCTTCAGCGGTTTCCCGTTGCAGAACGCGTAGATTTCCATCATTCCGTTCCACCTGAAATGATAACGTGCTCCGGCAGAATCGTACGTCATAGGAATTCCGGCGAGAAAGGCGGAAGCGGGATCAGGAAGCTCGCGGTAATGCAGCTCCACGTTTCCGTCCACCGTTTTCCCGGCGCTGTCGAGAAATGCATTGGCGGGTACCGTGATGAAAGAACCGTTATCGCTGAAAAAATTTCCACCCTGCCCCGGTTTCACCGTAAAAACCGTGTCGGCGATATCGATGCCGTTCAGCGGGGGCGAAATGAATGCTGACTGTAAAGGGAAAACAGGCTGCTCCGCGTTTTTGATGTTCATGGTGATGATCCCTGCGGCGAGCGCCGCGACGGAAAGCGAGGAGAGGAACCAGTTCTTCGTGTAGAACGGTTTTTTCCGCACCGCATACGCATTCATGAAAGAGCCGAAATCCTTTCCTTTCCTCACATCCTCCGGCGTCAGCGGTTCACGGTTTCGTTTGATCGTATACTTGTCCATGACGTTTTAAGCTAATGAAGTGTAAATCGTTTTGAGGCGTTCGAGAAGACGGTATACACGCGCCTTCGCTGCCGTTTCGGAAATGGCGAGTATGTCGCACACTTCTTTGAACGGACGTTTTTCAAAAAACCGCATTTCGATCAGCATGACTTCTTCGGGTCCGAGCTGCTGCAGCGCTTTCATGAGCCGTGCATCGGTGACTGATGTGTTCTCTTCGCCCAGCTCGTGCAGGATATCTTCCACCTGCGTATCGTCGATGCTGATCGCCTGCCGCACTTTCGCACGGCGGTACATGCGGCTGAGCTCGTTCACCGCGATCCGGAACAGCCAGGCGGAAAACGGCACGCCCTGCGCTTTGTATTTCCCGATATTTTCCAGCGCCGCAATGAACACCTGTGCAGTCACGTCGCAGGCATCATCCCTGCTCTCCACGCGCTGGTACACAAATCCCAGGATGCGCTCGTAGTAACGGTCATACAGCGGTGCAAATTTCTGCGGATCGGTACGCGCAGCCTCGATCTCGGCTTCCTCGGCCGCTATCTGCTCCCGGCTGACGTGATACTTCGATTCAATCTGCATGGCGTTGCCTTTTGCGGTAAGGGACATGGCCACCTGGTTTCGTTTTCATCAGCATAAGGCCCTGCGTACCGGAAAGTGACCGTAAAGTTGGAAATAATCGGACAAGAATGAAGATGCCGGTCCGGGGACGCTCTATTTCGCCAGCGAATAGGATTCTTTCAGCCAGCCGGCGAATTGTTTGTTCACATCGCCGGGCCCGGAAATGCTCACCACGTGAACGATCTTCTTCTGCGTATACCGGAACGTTTTCTCGACCGGGAATCCTTCGTACAAATGGCTGAGAAAGAATTCCACCTTCAGGCAGTCCTTCCGCACGGCGATCATGGCAAACGTTCCCGCCTTCTTCAGGAAGATCCCGCCTTTGACCGGCTGCACGCTCACGTTCCCGAACGACGAGGAAATAGCCACCATCTTGTCGAACGCTTTGCGCAGCGAAGCCGGCTTTCCTTCGAAATGACTGCCGACCGGGATCTTCACGCAGGAATGCTCCTTTGTTTTAACGGCAAATGTGCGCCCGCATTCCGGGCATTTCCATCCGGTCATTGTGAAAAAAATTCCGCTGCCGGCAAACGCCTTTACTGGTTCTGCAGCTTGAGATCCTTTTTGCTTTTTTTCTTCTTTTTCTTTTTGTCCCCGGAATTCGCAGGTACCTGGTTCACCTGGCCGGCGCTTTTCACGTCTTTCACGGCAGGCTTAACCGCATTCCCGTTATCATCCACGTTCACGACCTCATACCCGAGCTTCGCAAGACCGGGTGCGATCTTTGCGGAATCGCCCACCACCATGATCACCATGTGGCTGGTGTCGAGCCATTTTTTCGCCAGCGCATCCACTTCCGGTTTCGTCATCGACTGGAGCACTTTGTTCTGCTGCTCGGAATAG
>DASTSF010000359.1:0-2306 GCA_035760825.1 Bacteroidia bacterium | reverse complement strand
AACGTGGAAAAAAGTAATGGAATACGATCCCGTCGCTTCGCATGCCTCGTGGATGGAAAATTTTCCGTGGACGCGGATCAGCGACGTGGAGCAACCGGGAACGCCGAAGAAAATGATCGACACAGCGCACCTGCGTTCGCTTTCACCGGCACAGATCCGTGACTACCTCGGTGACGGGAATTTCGGCGGAGCGTATTTTAAGCCGGATGAAATTATGGAAGACATCTGGCGAACCGCGGTTTCCGAACTGCGAACGCTTATCGGGAAAATGTAAGAACGGCGCTGCTTTCGCTTAACCCAAATTTATTTTTCCGGGTTTATTTTCCGGTCTTTCCACCCAACTAATTTCTACCTTTGAGTACCAATTTTCCAAGCTATGTCTTCCACTGTCCTTACGAAAAAAGCCCACAATTTCAGCGCAGGGCCGGGCATCCTTCCCGTTGACGTGCTGAAACAGGCCGCAGAAGCCTGCATTAATTTCGACAACCTTAATCTTTCGCTTCTCGAGATCTCGCACCGCAGCAAGAATTTCGAAAAGGTGATGGATGAAGCACGCGCGATCGTAAAAGAACTGCTCGGTCTTGGCGACGGATGGCAGGTCATTTACCTTGGCGGAGGCGCAAGCACGCAGTTTGCAATGGTTCCCTACAACCTGCTGCGCGAAGGCGGCAGCGCTGCTTACGTGAACACCGGCGTTTGGGCGAACAAGGCGATAAAAGAAGCGAAGCTCGTCGGCAATACGAAAGTGATCGCTTCCTCGGAAGACAAAAAATTCGCTTATATCCCGAAGGGCTACGAAATTCCCGCTGACGCGGATTATCTCCACATCACTTCCAACAATACGATCTACGGAACGGAAATGAAGGAATTTCCGAAGAGCCCCGTCCCCGTCGTATGCGACATGTCATCCGATATTTTCAGCCGCCCGATCGACGGGAACCAGTTCTCGCTCATCTACGCGGGCGCGCAGAAAAACATGGGACCTGCCGGCGCAACGATGGTGGCCGTGCGCGAAGATATCCTCGGCAAAGCCGGGCGCAAACTCTTCTCCATGCTCGATTACCAGGTGCACATCAAAGGCGGATCGATGTACAACACGCCTCCCGTTTTCCCGGTTTACGTCTGCCTGCTCACGCTGCAATGGCTGAAAAAGAACGGCGGAACCGAATGGATCGGGAACATCAATAAGAAAAAAGCAGAGCTGATGTACGGCGAGATCGACCGCAACAGCCTGTTCACGGGAACGGTGATCGACAAAGCCGACCGTTCGATGATGAATGCCTGCTTCGTGATGACGAAACCGGAGCTCGAACCTGAGTTCGACAAGCTCTGGAAAGAAGCCGGCATCAGCGGGATCCGCGGTCACCGCGACGTTGGTGGCTACCGTGCATCCATGTACAACGCGCTCCCGCTCGACAGCGTGCAGGTGCTCGTGGATGTGATGCAGGAATTCGAGAAGAAGTTTGCGTGAGCCGGTTTTTGTTTTCTCCCACTGAATAACGACTAATCAATTATGTCCAAAAAAATTCTTGCCAATGACGGCATCGATACAGCAGGAAAAGCCCTGCTGGAAAAAGCCGGCTACGAAGTCATCACTGAAAAAGTCCCGCAGGACAAGCTCATCACGGAAATCAATTCCCACAAATACGTCGGCATCACCGTCCGTTCCGCGACGAAAGTCCGGAAAGACATTATCGATGCCTGCTCATCGCTGAAGTTCATTGCACGCGGCGGCGTGGGCATGGACAATATCGATGTCGAGTATGCGAAAGAAAAAGGCCTGCACGTGATCAACACACCCGCAGCTTCTTCTCATTCCGTGGCTGAGCTTGTGTTCGCCCATCTTTTCGGCGCGGTGCGTTTTCTTTATGACGCCAACCGCCGGATGCCGGTAAAAGGCGAGACCGAATTCGAAGCGCTGAAGAAAAAATATTCGAAAGGCATCGAGCTGAAAGGAAAAACGATCGGCATCGTGGGCTTCGGGCGCATCGGGCAGGAAGTGGCGAAGATCGCTCTCGGTCTCGGCATGAAAGTGATCGCGCACGACCCGTTCATTGCAGAAGCGATGGTTATTCTCGATATCCACGGTCACTCCCCGATCAAGCTGAAGATCGAAACCACGACGCTCGACAAAGTGCTGGAAGAGGCGCACTTCATTTCCCTGCATGTGCCCGGCGGAAAGATGATCGGCGCCGACCAGATCGCGATCATGAAAAAAGGCGTGATCCTCGTGAATGCGTCACGTGGCGGCGTCATCGACGAGCACGATCTCATCGAAGCGCTCAACAGCGGACAGGTGGCGCACG
>DASTSF010000358.1:0-14016 GCA_035760825.1 Bacteroidia bacterium | reverse complement strand
AGAAAATCTTCGCAATACCGACCAAAGAAGATTATCCTACAATCTCGAATCCATTATGGACATTAACTTTTCCGGAAAAGGAAATTGGGCGAATGCCCCCATTCATAATGTGCTTTTATCACTAATTCGCAAGCGACCGCGAGATATGGTGAAACTTTGCACGTTGGCCGCCAAAAAAGCACGGAAAGAGAATTCACAAAAAATAAAAACAAAACACTGGGAAGCAAGCTTTGAGGAGTATTCACAAGGTGTGATCCACGATACCATCGTAGAATATAAATCCGAGCTAAGAGATATTGAACGGCTAATTTTCGGCATGAAACCCGATAAAAAAGGCAGGCTGGCTTCGGAAGGCTTTAATTACACAACTCCTACACTCAAGCTCAAGCTTAACAAAATTATTGAACGCGGAAAGTTTATGTTCGCAAATGGCAACCCGGCAACAGCTCAAGAGCTTTCTCAGTTTTTGTTTAAAATAAATTTTCTCACGGCCTGGAAGAGGTTGGATGACGGCAAAATTCTGCGCAAATATTTTGAAGAGAACAACTATTTGTCCACTTCGTTCGTTGATTTTGGATTCAATTGGGAGGTTCATCTTGCTTATCGTTGGGCCTTGCAACCCGATTCATTAGAAGATATTTTCGCAAAGTTCGCCAAGGAAGAATAGGTATCATATATGCCATAATATTTTGATCCCCATCTTTTTTCGGAACCGTTGGTTGGCCAGGAATCTCTTAATTTATCTACAGCGGTTAGCGTCCCCAGTAAGATACAAATTATGAATGCGGATATGCTAATCTCGTAGATGGATATTGATCGGGCGGCGAATACTCCCTTGAACATTTCATTAGTAGCATCAAAATTGGCACAAAAGACCAAAAAGGCACTTATCTGTATTCAGACGAGATTTCTATTTTTACCCACTTTTACCGAACGTCTGAACAAGAAAAGCGAAATCATAAACCATGCATACGCTTATCACCGTCACAAAAATTGCATCCGCGTACGTCGATCTTCTGCACAACACGCCAACGCAAATCAATGCCGATCATATTTCCAAACTCGTTCCTCTTTCCCATGTGCAGGGAATAGGTTCGACGGTCATCTTCTTTCGTGACGGAAGCACGATGAACGTTCTTGAAACCGTCGGTGAAGTCAAATCGCGGGTTAAGGAAGAGCAAGAGCGCTACTTTGAGTTCGGCTTCGGCAAAAACTAACGATCTTCTTGTGTCCCGATTTCGTATCTTTCATAAAGCATGGGGGATATGCAGCCTTTCAAACATATAAAGGCAAATAGGCTTTTTTGCCTGATTATTCTGGTAACGATCGGAATGAGGTCTCCTCTTTTAGCTCAACCAGTCTCCTTTCACACGCAATACGGAACCGCTTCGCAGCGCGAATACGCGGTGCAAATGATCCAATGTCGCGACAGCGGCTTTCTTGCGCTCGCATGGCGCGGCGGATTTGGGTATGAGGCATTGGCACTACGGATAGGGAATACGGGGAATATCATCTGGCAGCGCTCGCTTAAGGATACTTCCTCACAAGGGCTATACCCATCGCGATGCATCGAAACACAAGACGGAGGGTTCTGCATTCTTGCCTCGCCGCGATACGGCTCACTTCCAACGCTCACTTTCTCAGCGCTCATCAAGATTGATAATACCGGAGGCTTAGCCTGGACAACCGTTGTCGACGACTCTCTGGACTACGCACTGGTAGGGAAAGACCTGGCTGAAGCAGCCGATGGAAGTATTTATGTTTTCGGAAACCGCATTCCCCCTTGTCCCGGGCCCTGTCCCGAATACGTATATCTCATGAAGTTCAACTCTGCAGGGCAATGCCTGTGGTATGAATCTTCGCAGCAAACCGGCTACCAGGCTTCCCGCATCCTGCTTCGTTCGGACAGCCTGCCCGCACTCGGCTTCTCCGATCAACAGCGATCATTCATTACCAACACCAATTCCTCGGGGATGCCACTCGGCACCCATTCCTATACCGCTTCATCCGGAACGAGCACGGCGCTCAGTGATTTCATCATGGGTCCGGACGGAAAAATCCGGTGCATTCAATTTTCCGACATTTCAGGTGGAGCGATCCTGTCAGCATTCGATTCTCTCGAAACTCTTACCAATTCCCGACGAGTGACGAAGGCTAACCGTACCATTTCCGGTATCCAGGTACTCATGACAGATACAGGCTATGTCTCTCTGCTCAAGATCAACGACACCGCATATTCGCTGATTACCGACTGGAGCGACGGGATGAATTACCCGAACGGATTTTTCGTAAGCGCCTTAGACCCGTTCTACCCCTTCAGCAGCACACGAAAGTCCGACGGCAGCATTTTCATATACGGCTCCCTCTATTCGCCGAGCGCTTCGTTCCCCGATGTCCATTTTGTTAAAACCGACATAGCCACAACGGCACAGATGCCGCTTTCCGGCTGTTCGTTGGATTCGACGTCGCTGAATATTTCCGCCGTAACCATGCTTGATTCCATAACCAGCGTGAACTTCGTACCGACGGCATTTGTGCTCAAAGGAAATTACGTAACCGACTCGGTGGCGAATCTCGTTGAAACTTCCGACTGCTTTGCCACGGGAATAAATGCGCTGGCAATGGATAAGGATTTTGTTTTGGTGTATCCCAATCCCGCTTCCTCTTCGATCACATTTCAAATGCCAAATGCTTCAGGTACGATTGTGATCCTTGATCAGCTCGGCAGGGAAGTGAAGCGGCAACAATTGAACGGAGAAAAACAGGTGGCGATTTCCGTCGCAGACCTGGCGGATGGGATATATTTTTATCGAATAACGGACAGCAAAAGCAGTTCTGAACAGGGAAAGTTCGTTGTTCAGCATCAATAATGCCGTTTTGCATTTCCTTCTATGACATTTGAAGGTTTTTTAGTTCTCATTGTTGTGGTTTTTCGTGTGAATTACGGGGAGTTGCGGATATATTGCGATGGGGTATAATCAGAACATGCTTTCTCAAAAGGACATCGAACTTTTGTCGTCGGTTTTTGCCACAAAAGACGACATGCAAAAACTTGCCTCAAATGAGGACGTCAAATTTTTGCGTTCAAATTTTCAGGACGTGCTGGAAGGGATGGACAAGATGGGAGAAAAGACAGAAAAGAATTTTGACGAAGTCCGCAAAGACATCAATGAATTAAGAGAGATGGTGCAGGAAACCATCACTGTCGGCGACAAGGAAAAGGAAGTTTTGAAGACCACCACCGCGAAACACGAAAAATGGATCAAGCAACTTGCCGGAAATGCCGATTTAGCATTGCAATAGGAAAACGGATCATTGACAGCGGATAGTGATTGCTCTATACTTTATACAGGTTGAATTACAAATTAATACAGGACCGTTGCCCGAAAGGGGCATTCCGGAAAACCGGAATTGAGACTAACAACGGTGGACTTGTAGCATAACACCCTCCTCTTTACTTTTTATTTATTATGTGTTATGTTGATTTCCGTACGTGCGGCAACGCACGTGCAGCATAACAGCCCGCCCGATTAGTCTCAGGCGGGCTTTATGCGTTATGTACGAGAAAATAGAGAAGTATTTAGCATGGAAAGCCACGCACCACAGGCCGGCAAGCGTTGCATACCGGCGTTCGCTACTGCGGTTCGTGGAAATGTGCGGTGACAAGGAAATAGAACAGTACACGATCCAGGACGTAGTCCTTTTCACGAACCTGCTTGCAGAGCGGTTTGCAAATGAAACAGTGCGTTTTGCATTGGCGATCATCAAAAACTTTTTTCACTTCTACAACGAGCAGAATTACAAATGCCTTTCGCCATGGCTGATTGAGATACCACGACAACTGCCGCCCAATTCATTCAGGGCAATCGAGAAAAGGGAAGTGCAGGAAATGGTTTCCATTATTTCTGCCGACGAGTTTACCTCGCTGCGCGCTTTAGTTATTATTCTCATGCTGTGGGACACGGGAGTCCGTGTTTCAGAATTGCGCGACTTGAACGTCAGCGACATCGACCAGGAAAAACGCCGTGCGATCATCAGTACCAAAAAAGCATTTCAGGCACGCATCATACTTTGGTCGGAAGCGACAAACAATTACCTGCGTACTTACTTGCATGAGCGCGGAAAGATCATAGGAATTACAAGCATCGACAGTCCGGTATTCATAGGGCGGAAAGGGAAAGAGAAATGGAAACCACGACGATTGACGACCAAAAGTATTCAACGAATTGTCAAAGCGTACGGAAACGAGGCGAACGTTACGAGAAAAGTGACGCCGCACCGATTTCGTCACGGGTGGGCGCATACGCGCCGTGACGCGGGAGCATCATTGCCGTTTATCCAAAGAGGTTTAGGTCATAAAAACGCCATCTCTTCCATGCGTTACCAGCAATACTCCGATCCAGAGTTTGAAATGACAGCACGAAAGCACCTGAAAACACCTGTAATTGCAAGCCCATATACTACGTTAGATTTTCAGCAGATCACAGTTAAGAAATAGCCGATAAAACCGCCCGTTAATGGCGGTTTTATGCAACTGTGGAAAACAAGGTTGCACAAAACAAAGAGACGGGATATAGTAAGCAGAACCTCATTTATAACCTATCGTGAGCATCTGTAAGGGAACACGGGCTAACGCCCGATTTTCTCCGCCATCTCAATGTCGCACAATTAGACTTATGGGACATTTGAGATTTTGAAAGCAGATTGCACACGCGGTCATAGACGAGACATTACTATTTTAAACAAAAGAAAAATGCCAGTCAGAATTTTCTCTGTGTGCACAAAAATCGTCTTCAACACAAAGGAAGACGGCAAGGAGCGGGTAAAGTGGTATAGAGCCGGAACACTCAAAATGTTAGATAGCGGGCAGGTGTATCTAAAAATGTTCCATCAGCCGCAGGTCGATTTTGTTTGTTTTGAACAGAAGCAGGAACAGGACGAACGAGAGCTGCCGGTGATCCAAGTGGACAAGCAATAAAATATTTCTAAAGTTTTTCTAAAGATGTTGTACTACACGACGCCAGTGCCGCGTGCGGTTTTTGACCTCATTCCGGCGCTGAATGAATCGGAACTAAAAGTGTTGCTCGTCGTCATCCACAAAACGCTCGGCTGGAAAAGCGAAAAGACACACACCGGCAGGAAAGAGTGTGACTGGATTTCTGGCAAGCAGTTTCAAAAGGGAACAGGATTATCAGACCGCGCGATCAGCAAGGCGACCGCTTCGCTTGTTGCGCAAAAGTGGCTCATCGTTATGGACGATTGCGGCAAGGTACTTGAAACGCCGCAGGAACGCAAGGGAAAGACGCGGCTGTACTTCCGGCTCGCCCAGGCGCTCATGCCTGCCACCGAAAATTATTCGCAGGTCATCCGAACAAAGATCGGTGAGACAGCGAACATCTTTCGGATAACAAAGCATTACTCATAAAGAAACCCATGAAAGAAAGAAATACACAAACAAGAAAAGGGGAAAAGAAGCAGGACCCGGAACACCTTAAGGAAAAGCATTTGCGGATCATTACCAGGAATTTCCTGTATGCATTGCATAAGCGGCAGAACTGCTGCGAGGTGTGCAGGCAGTGCAGGCAGGCGATCATCGACGAGAGCATGCGGTTTGCAGAACTCTACGCACTGATCACAACCGACACGGAGTAGATCGGGCATTATCAGCATCACGATGCAACAGCTTGAAATATCTCTCACTCTTTTCAGGTATCGGAGGGTTTGAGTTGGGTATCGAGCACGCGTTCGCAAAGCAAAAACAAAAAGCCGTCTGCGTCGGTTTTTCCGAAATAGACAAATACGCAGCACACGTATATGCACACCATTTCCCAACACACAAAAACTTCGGGGACATCACGAAGATCAAGGCAAATTCGCTCCCCGACTTCGACCTGCTCGTCGGCGGGTTCCCATGCCAGAGCTTTAGCATTGCGGGGAAGCGCAAAGGCTTCGAGGATCCCCGCGGGCAAATGTTCTTTCACATTGCGAGAATACTGCGAGCAAAACGACCTCGACGATTCCTGCTTGAGAATGTCGCAGGCATCTTGTCACACAATGAAGGAGCTACGTTCCGAAAAATCATCTGTGAAATTGAAAAGCTGGGGTACAGTGTCGAATGGCACGTGCTTAACAGCGCCGATTATCTGCCGCAACATCGCACCCGCGTATTCATTGTCGGACATCTTGGAAAAAAACGCGCCGGAAAAGTATTTCCTCTCGAACGAACAGTTGCGAAAGCTCACGGCACGCATCAGCCGAAAACGCGGTCTGGCATTGTTACCCTCTACGACGGCGGATTCGTTGACCGAAAAATAATCAGCCCGCAAGGGATCAGTCCGGCAATAGTCGCAACACCGAAGTCGATCCCGAACGTTGCGGTATCAAACAGCAGTAACCGCGAGTTCGGTTGGCGAACCAACTACTGCCCGGCGCTCACCGCATCCGACAGCAAGAGTATGAAGATTGTGCGCATCGGCTGCCGGATTAGAAAGCTGCTACCGGTTGAATGTGCGCGCCTGCAAGGTTTTCCTGATTCGTGGTGTGACGGACTTTCTGACTCCCAAGCATACCGTTGTTATGGCAACGCCGTGACAACAAATGTGGTGTCGGCAATCGTGAGTAAGATGTACGCGCGCTGATTTCCGCAAGTGCATGAGATTACGACCGAGCACGCTCCAGGCGACAGCCAGGAGGAGTAGCGACCGAGAAATTGAAATGCTCTTGCGGCTCTGCATAAACGCATGCGGTCGAATATCGAGGGAAAAGGAGGTGTGGTGGCCGATGTGAGACGGCATGACCACATAAAAAAAGCACCTGAAACAGGTGCTATAACCAATGAAGCTCATAACCTCATGGTAGAACATAAGTAGTTAAACAACTTACCGTTTAGAAGATTCGATTCTTGCCTTGATCTTTTCTAAGGTTACGTCATTGTAGATGCTCGTGTCGATTTTGTGTTTCGTGATGTATTCCTCAGCAAACTGAGGATCACTTAACAGAAGTCGTCCGATTTGATCATTTTTGAAACCCGCATCAGTTAAGAGCAATTCCAAATATGTCTTTGCATCAAGATCAGGATTAGCAAGAATTCTTTTTACCGTATCTACGGAGCAGCCAAATTCTTCTGCTATGCACCGCAGTACTTCTTCATCAGGTAGTGCGTCGAAATTCGATTTCTTTTTCATTTTTTTCGCCGTTTTGAGTCCGGCCTCTTTCTACCTCTTTTTCGCATTTTCGTCAATGACGGCATCCGTTCTACCAAGTCATCTTTTACCCGCTCAACTCTTTTACGATACGCTTTCTCCGTAATTTTCTCTTGTGCTATAAATGCTTCGATTTCTTCTTTAGTGGGTTTGCCATCTGTTTTCATTAAGAAATCAAGCACAACGGAGAGCTTCCGGGAAAGTTTCTGCAAGCATATTTCAAACAGGTTTCGGATTTCAAGGCCGTTCAAATGCTTCGCAAAAGAATCTTCACTGTCGATAATTCGGCTTCCCACATCATCTTTATTTTCTCCATCTCCTTTTGCTGGAGCAGACAAAATAAATGTGTCCCGGTGCTTCTTATTGTCGCGCAAATATTTCAAAGCTTGATTCTTTGTGACTGTAAAAAGGTAAGCTTCGAACTTTCCGCTGGAATGAAAATCATAAGTTCTGCTTCGAACACGCAAAAGAAATTCTGTTAGTACATTTTGCACAACATCATGACATTCATCTTCGAGTAGCCCCATATAATGCACATAAGCTACGAGCCGTTTGAGGTAGATTCGGTTTGCAAGATTAAAAATTTCGTCGATTAGCTGTTCGTCGCCCTTGTTTTTCAGAACGAGCAGCAGAGAGTAAATTTGATCTTCCATTTGATTGATCATTTAGATGTTGGGGGAGCTTCTTCAATGCGGTGCTCGTTCCTAACCGCATGAACCATTCGGTGTTTGGAGAGTGATTCGATGCATTCGTTTGTTCCATAAGCTGCTTTTTTAGGTTTGACTTTGATGGGGTATCAGTAGTAAATACCATTATCGTGTTCATATGTGACGTTTTCTATAAAGTTTTTTTTCCTGTCATAGAAAATTGCCATAAGGTATTTCTCAGAAATGCCTTTTATGCCACTAAACGTTGAAATAGCCAGTCATATTACATTATGGGAAATTGCCCGCATCCTCGGCTACAAAAGTCTACGAAGCGTCCGCCGTTGGTGCAAAACCAACGGCGTGCAAATACTAACGCTTGGTGGTAGGGAAAAGTTTGTACTTCTAACAGAGTTCCGAATGAAGTACCTGGGAACGACAATTACATACCTACGCAGCCAATATGGGGAGAAATGGCGCGAGGCGCTGGAAGCTCATCTCAAGGATGATGTAGTGGGTCTAATGACGGTACTGAAAAGTAGTAAAAAACACCATACGAGTCAAGAGGCTGTTGAAAAACGCGTACAAGGCGAGAACGAAAAACGGTTTGCAGAGAAGTTAAGCCAATTAGCAGCAAAGGCATCATAACCATGAAGCCACTCTACCTCAAACAATCTCAAAAGTTCAAAAACCTGCATGTCCAGTGTCGCGCATGCAATGCGCTTATTGACACCGGCATTTGCAAGAAAACTGGCCGTTCGGTGCTTGCCAAAGACGGTTGCCCTTCGCCAGAAAAACACGTTTTCAAAGCCGTTTTGCACGTCGCAAAAACCAAGAATGGCCGCAAGACAAAGATTCTCCAAAGCAGGGACTACGATGAAGCGATCAAAGAATTGCTTGCATTCAAGGCATCGCTCAAGGAGGCGGAAGCTGTCGAGACGACCGCTGCCATTGCAGCACTCAACGAAGCGCACGCACCGCCAAAATCAGAAGCGAAGCAGCAACCGATGAAATTGTTTTCGGCCATGAGCCGCTATGTCGGCTACCTCTCTGGGGACTCAACAACTCCTGCCTTCAAGCGCAAGCAACGGTCACCCTCTCATATAGCTGATGTTGAGCGTAGCTTTCTCCGGCTTGTCACCGCCGCAAAAGAAAACGGCCGCGAAGTCGAAGCACTTACCGTCGAAGACATGAATGACGACGAACTACTCGGCGAAGTGTACGAATACCTGGTTGACGAATTGGAACTCGGCAACAGTGCGTACAATCGCGCAATTACCAATTTCGTCTCGTTCTATAACTGGCTTAAGGCAGAAGGACATACCACGCGCAATCCGTGGGAGGGAATAGTGAGAAGGCAAACCAGGAAAAATGTTGAGACGATAGAGCCGGAACAATTCGATGCCCTTTGTGAGATCATGCAAAAACCGGAGCTCGGCGTGCGCACGCTTGCAAATGGAGTACGAAAAAATTATTGGAGAAGCTTCCTGCCGGATGCGATGCGACTACTTCTCTTTACAGGCAAGCGCAGAACCGAATGCGTCCTTATGAAATGGAGCGACGCGGTGTACAAGAATGATATTCTCCAATATATCCAGGTGCCGGATTACAAGGTGAACCGGCAAAAGAATTTGAAAGAGGAAGATTGGATTTACCATTACGCACCGGGAACGGAGGAATTGCGCGATCTGCTCAAAGCGCTTGGCGAGGAAAAATACCGCGACAGCGATCACTACATTCTCGCACCGGAAGAACGCATGTCTCGCACCACTATGGCGAGCCTGCTTTCCAAAGCATTCGATCACTACGCGGAACAGCTCGGCCTCGACCTCACGCTCGGATCGCTGCGTCGCACCAACTTCTCAAGCCTTGCCGCCGCCATCGGGCTTGAAAATGCACAGACCGTGAGCGGCCACGCGGGAATGGAGGTGATGAAACGGCACTACATCAGCAAGAAAGTTTTGATTCAGGCCGCAACGCATAATGTGTTCGACAGGACAAAAGCCCGTACAAGCGAATTAAACGCGCATAGAGGCGAGAAAGGCGAGCAGTCGATAGAACGATAGCTTCGACACAAAACAATCTTTTACAAGCGATTTTCAAAAGTTCCGCGCTGAAATTCCGCGCTGATTCCAATTTTCTCCGCGCTCGATCATGGAAGTCCCAAAACGAGAAAAGCCCAACTCAAACTGAGTCAGGCTTTTATCTCTTGCTCCCCCTCCTGGGCTCGAACCAGGGACCCCATGATTAACAGTCATGTGCTCTAACCAGCTGAGCTAAGGAGGAATATATTCTGGTTTTAGTCGGTTGAAGAACGAACGGCCGTTTCTAAAAACGGGTTGCAATATTAGCACGTACGAATGAAATATGCAATAACTTTGCCCAAAACTTTAACCATTCCCTATGAGTCTTTTAGTGGTCGGTACCGTGGCTTTTGACGCCATTGAGACGCCTTTCGGCAAAACGGACAAGATCATCGGCGGGGCGGCCACCTATATTTCGCTGGCAGCCTCCTATTTCACGAAAAACATCAACCTCGTTTCTGTTGTGGGAGACGATTTCCCGGCGGATTCGCTCGAAATGCTGAAAAAACACGGCGTTGCGCTCGACGGACTGCAGATCAAAAAGGGACAGAAGTCCTTTTTCTGGTCGGGGCGCTACCATACCGACATGAATTCGCGCGATACCCTCATCACCGAGCTCAACGTCCTCGCGGATTTTGATCCCATCGTGCCGGAAAATTGCCGCGAAGCTGATTTCCTCATGCTCGGCAACCTCATGCCTTCCGTGCAGCAGAAGGTCATCAGCCAGCTGAAAAAACGCCCGAAGCTCATCGTGCTCGACACGATGAATTTCTGGATGGACACCGCCATCGATGAGCTGAAGAAAACCATTGCACAGGTTGATGTGCTGACGATCAACGACGGCGAAGCGCGCCAGCTTTCGGGCGAATATTCGCTCGTGAAAGCGGCGCAGAAGATCCTCGCCATGGGACCCAAAGTGCTCATCATCAAAAAAGGCGAGCATGGCGCGCTGCTCTTCAACAAGGAACAGGTGTTCTTTGCGCCCGCGCTCCCGCTCGAGGATGTGTTCGATCCTACGGGCGCAGGCGACAGCTTTGCCGGCGGCTTCATCGGCTATCTCGCGGACACGAAAGACATTTCCTTCGACAACATGAAACGTGCGATCATTTTCGGATCGGCGATGGCGTCGTTCACCGTCGAGAAATTCGGCGTGGAAAGACTTATCGGGCTTACGCAGGAAGAAGTGGACGAACGCGTGCAGGAGTTCATCGACCTCGTGCAGTTCGATATTTCGCTCGTGTAATTACTGCACGCTCTCCCCGTCAAAAAATTTCCGCACGCTTTTCGGCATGGCGTCGACGAAGTTCGCTTTCGACGGATCATTCGGGTCGTACACCACTTTTTCATGGGCCTCATCCAGCAACCGGTCCACCAGGTGCGTTCGCGTTACCGCCTGCACGGGCGTTCCGCCGGCCATGAATTCGAACGTGATCCGGTAGACATAGCGGTTGTTGATCCTGGTGCTGGTGCGCTCTTTCGAAATCACTTTGCCCTCCGTGAGAATGCCGTTGCGCACGAGGTAAAGGTTCTTCTTTCCCTTTGCAAATGCGATAAAGAAAAAAACGATGCCGATGAGAGCCGGCAGAAGTCCTGAAAGCGCCAGGGCCGGGTGAAAAGGAGAAATACGCATGCCTGCAATGCGCGAAATATCCGGGCTGCCGGGAATATATTCCACGTCAACCGTATCCGACGGAAGATCCCTGTGAAAATCATACGACGTGCCCGTACGCATTACGCTATCCTGAAGCTGGTAGGCATAATCATACGCATAGAGATACCGCGAATTTTCCTTGTCGTTCGTCCGGCGGACCTGCGTGATCACTGCTTTCACCCTCGGTTCCCCGCCTTTGAATTTGAAAACATCGAAGCTGGTCATGGATGAAAAAACCACGGTGAAGACCACGCCCATGAAAACGGGCAGCACCGCGGCCAGCATAAAAGGATGCAGGAAGAGTATCCTGAAGCGAAGCCCTGGCGGTATGCTCCGCGGCAATTCCATGTTTGCAGAGGAAGTGAACATCGGCCGAATGCAGTCGGTAATTTATGAAAGATGCCTTTTTTGCGCCGGATCGGTTCCGCGCAGGCAACCCCGGTTTTTCAGTTCTTCATCCGTTCCAGCTTCTCGACATTCGTGATGGTGATGGTGCTGCCTTTCACGTCGACGAGCTTTTCTTCCTTGAAATCGGATAATGTGCGGATGACCGTTTCGGGCGCTGTTCCCGCGAGGTTGGCAAGATCTTCCCGCGAAATAGCCATGCTGAACGGATCTTTTTTTCCTTCGGAATAACGCTGGCGCAGCAGCAGCAGCGCTTCAGCCACGCGCTTGCGCACGGAATTGTACGCCAGGCGCAGCAGGCGTTCTTCCTTGTCCTTTACGTCGTTCGACAAAAGGCGGATGAACCCGGAAGCGATCTCGCGGTTGCCGTAAAGCAGTGAATAGAAATCCTCCTTCGGGATGATGAACAGCTCCGATTCTTCGAGCGCCACGGCGGAATCGCTGTACGGCTGCTCCTCGAGAAGCGCGGCATAGCCGAAGAATTCGCCTTCATTGATAAGCGCGGTTATGAATTCCTTCCCGTCCGCGTTGATCTTGCTGGTCTTGACCTTTCCCTTGTTGAGGAAATAAACGCCCGCGGGGAATGCTTCTTCCTGGTAAATGACGTCTTTCTTCCGGAATGTTTTCGTTTTGCGGTTCCCCGACAGCTTGACAAGGTCGCTGATGGTTTGCGCCTCATCGAGAAATTTGTTGAGTCCTTCGACGTTCCTCGAGAAACGCGACTGCATCTGTTCGTTCTTTTTCAGCCGCACCTCGACGGCGCTGAGCAATTCCATGTCATCGAACGGCTTTGTGAGGTAATCATCTGCGCCCATGGACATTCCTTTGCGGTGATCGGCCTTTTCCGCTTTCGCCGTAAGAAAGATAAACGGAATAGCTGCCGTATCCGGGTTTTTCGACAGCATGTGCAGCACGCCGTAACCGTCCAGCTCGGGCATCATGATATCGCAGATAATAAGATCGGGATTTTCTGCCTGTGCAAGACGGACGCCTTCTTTTCCATTGGGCGCCGTCAGCACTTTGTAGTTGGCGAGCCCGAGGATCTCGGCGGTATTCTCGCGCATATCTTCATTGTCTTCGATGAGCAGGATTTTTTTCATGGGTTTTCGTTTAGCGGTATTTCGACGTTAAATGTAGTGCCTTCATTTAATTTACTTGTAAAAGAGATCTTCCCGTCCATCAGCTCCACGTATTTTTTTACAATGTTAAGTCCGAGACCCGTTCCCTGGATATTGATCGTGTTCTTGGCCCGGAAGAAACGCTCGAATATGTTTTCCTGGTCCTCATCCGGTATACCGATGCCCTGGTCGGCCACCGACATCTGCAGCCGGGCCTTTCCCACTGTGATGTGAACATGCACGGGCTTTTTTTCCGGGGAATATTTGATCGCGTTGGCGATAAGATTGATCATCGCGTTGCGGATAAGCTGCCTGTCGATGGAAATTTCGCGATCGCCTTTGTATTCGAGAATAATATCCTGCCCTTTTTTGGAAATGCCCTTCATGTCGTCGGTCACTTCCCTCACCAGCTGGCTGAAGTCGGTTTTCTCCGGCCTGCTGCGGACAATGCCCTCCTCCAGCTTTTCCAGCGAAAGAAAATCGTTGAGGATCTCCGTAAGGTTTCCCACGGCGGCCTTGATGCGCTCTGTATGTTTTTTCCTTTTTTCCGCATCGCCCGGTTCTTCATAACGCGCGATGAGCGACGCCGAGGAAAGGATCGTTCCCAGCGGTGTGCGGAATTCATGCGAAGCCGTGGTCACGAAACGGGATTTCAGCTCGTTCAGCTCTTTTTCGCGTTCGAGCGCGCGCATCACTTCCACCTTCGAATCGGCCAGGCGGTTGATGGCGTCCGCGAGCTCTTCTGTTCTTTCCCTGACTTTATTTTCCAGCTCGGCATTGAGCGAGCTGAGCGCATCCGATGTCTGCTTGAGCCGTTCGTGCGCCAGGTTAAGCTCGATCTCGTTCTTCTTGCGCTGGGTAATGTCGACAATGAAGCACATGATGAAATCGCCAACGGATGTCTTGAACGGG
>DASTSF010000357.1:0-7271 GCA_035760825.1 Bacteroidia bacterium | reverse complement strand
GATCCCGTTCGGATCGACGTAGCTGTACAGGAGCTTGGACGTTTGCGCGAGATACGAGTTTTTGGCCGAAACGACGTAGGTGATGGCGCCGTACCCGCTCTTCGGATCGTCGTCCATCCTGCGGATGGGACCTTCGAGGAGCAGCTTGGCACCGAAAGGGCTAACCGTCGCTTTCCCCGCGAAATGTTTTTTGTTGCCGTCGCGCGTGGTGATGTCCATTACCGAGGAGATCCGTCCGCCATAGTCCGCATTGAAACCGCCGGTGTAAACGTCGAGGTTCTTGATGATGTCGGTATCGAAAACGGAGAAAAGCCCGATGGAGTGGAAGGGATTGTAGATCACCATCCCGTCGAGAAGGACTTTGTTCTGCACGGGTGTTCCGCCACGGATATAAAGCTGTCCGCCCTGGTCGCCCGAGCTGACAACACCCGGGAGCACCTGCACCGACTGCGCCACGTCGGGCACACCGCCGATCGCAACAACGCGGTTAATGTCTTTCGGGTCCATCGACGTTTTGCCGACGTCCGGGTTATTCTGTACATCCTGATGATGCGCGGAAATGACAACCACCTTCATGACGCGCGGCTCGAGGGAAACGTTCTGCGTAATGATGTCGCCCGCTTTTACGGTGATGGTCATTTTGTAGGGATTGAAGCTCGACTCATGCACCACGAGCGTATAGGTTCCGGGCGGAATTTTCGTCAGCGAATAAAGTCCGTTGAGGTCCGTCTGAACACCATAAGGCGTTCCTTCCAGGTAAACGAGCGCAAACAGCACGGCTTCACCGTTCGAGCTGCTGGAAACAGTGCCGCGGATGGTAGCCGTCTGTGCGGCGGCGGTAAACGGAAGAATGAGAAGAGCAAGTAATGCCCGGGTAATTACTTTACGCATGTAAGGTGTGCATTAAGGCGGGGTCGGGCAAAAGTAAGATTTAAGCCCTTTCGCCCGACATCCGATTGACAGGCGGTTTACCACCGGAAACAGGAGGTTTCAAATACAGGATATCCGGCTCAGGAAGCCATTTCCATGATGCGTTCATATTCCTCTTTACTTACGGGCATTACGGACAGGCGCGGGATGCGTATGAGAGGTATGTTCTTGAGGACTTTTTCTTTTTTCATTTCCGCGAGCGTCACCGGTTTTTTCAGCGTTTTGAACGGCGCAAGGTCCACCACCACCCATGCCGCTTCGTTCGTGGTAGGATCTCCGTAAGCTTCCTTGACCACTTTGGCGATCCCTACGATCTCGAGTCCTTCGTTGCTGTGGTAAAAAAATACGAGGTCGCCTTTTTTCATTGCGCGCAGGTGATTTCTTGCGGCATAATTCCGCACGCCGTCCCAGAACGTTTTACCGTCAGCGAGAAATTTTTCCCAGGAATATTTTGCGGGTTCGGATTTTACAAGCCAGTAGTTCATTTTCTGATTTTTTTAAAACAATTCATCCGGAATGGATCATTTTACAAACTAAATTATATTTTTGGTCTGGCTACCCCCGAAACACAGAAAAAAATATGCGGATCGAAGCGACAAGACACACGCCACTGGTAGAGGTTGACGAGAAAACGAGCGCAATACGGATCATCGGTGTGTCGATCCCTGAGAACGCTTACGTTTTTTTCCGGCCGCTGGAAGATTACATCGAGGCGCTGGACCCCGAAAACGTGACGGGCGTTTCGTTTACATTCCGCCTGGAATACATGAACACGCTTTCCTCCAAGGCATTTCTCGATTACATGCGCGTGGTGAAAGACCAGAAAAGGATACCGCTTTCCGTTACGTGGGAGTATTATTCCGATGACGAAGAGATGAAGGACCACGGGGAAACATTTTCGGAGATCGTCGATATCCCGTTTTCATACAGCTCGGTCAATCCCAAAGACCGTATTCCCGGAAGACGTTAACGCACCTGCCTGTTCTCAGTGCAGGATCTTCCACACCATTTCCTTCATCAGGTCCCCGTCTTCGGCGCTGGCGTTGTCCACGCCTTTCGAGCGCAGGTCGTATTCCCGGAGAAATGAAAAAATGGCTTTCAGCTTTCCGACCGGGTAATTCCGCGCGGCTGCCGCATAGTCGTTGACAAAAAAAGGATTCACGCCGAGCGCACGCGCCACGGAATCTTTGGCTTTGTTTTCCAGCCCGTGGTACCGCAGCACTTTTACGAAGTAATTGTACAGCGCCGCGATGGTGACGGGCATGGGATGATCCTTTGAATTGGAAGCGAAATAATTTACGATGCGGTTGGCGCGGACGACATCGCGCTTGGAGAGCGCGTCGCTCAGCTCGAAAGTGTTGTAGTCCTTGCTGATGCCGATGTTGTCCTGGATGTGCTGCGCGGTGATCTCAGTTCCGGGCGGCAGGTTGATCATGAGCTTGTCGAGCTCGTTGGAGATTTTGCTGAGGTCACTGCCGAGAAATTCGGCGAGCAGCTGCGAGGCTTTCGGACCGATCGAATAATTTTTCTCCTTCAGGTACGTGCTCACCCATTCGGGGATCTTGTAATCGCGCAGCTTTTCCGATTCGAACAGCACGCCGTGCTTCGCGACCGTTTTTCCGAACGATTTACGCTTATCCAGCGTTTTGTATTTGTAGCAGACAAGCAGCAGCGTGGTGTCGAGCGGTTTCTCCACGTACGCTTCGAGGTCTTCGATGTTGCGTACGTTCTGCGCTTCCTTCACGATGAGCACCTGGCGCTCCGACATCATGGGATAGCGTTTCGCTTCGGCGATGATCGTCTGCACGTCGGTGTCGCGGCCGTAGAGTACGGTCTGGTTGAATTCCTTTTCGTTCTCGTCGAGCACGTTTTTTTCCACGTAATCGGAAATGACGTCGATGAAATACGGCTCTTCACCCGTGAGGAAATACACGGGTTTGTAATTCTTCTTTTTGAGATCGGAAAGGATAGCGTTGAACTCCACGGCGTAAAAATAATTTTCAATAGCCGATCTGCGGGCGCCGGTTATGAAAAGTTATCCAATCCGGCCGGCTGCATGTGAGCAAAGCACCGGGGCGGAAGGTGAAAAGAAGTGCTGCGCGTTCGCTCCCGTTCAGCCGTATCTTTTGCGTTGCAACGGCATTATGACAATATGAAACAGCTTTTTCTCTGCCTTTTGTTTTTTACGGCGATACGTATGAACGCGCAGGGCGACACGTTGCACGCCCAATGCAGGATTTTCATGATCCGCACGCAGCAGGTTCCGCAGAAAAACGATAGCGGGAAAGCGGATACTTTCCGGGAGAAACCGTACGCGGTATGCCGGCTTTCCGACAGCGTTTTTGTGATCGGGAACGATACGTTCGACCGGGTTCCGCCGGCAAAGCCGCTGCCCGTTTATTTCACGATGCGGGATTCGGCGTTCCTTCTCATGAGCGTTTCACGGAAAACAGTACCGTTTACGATCGCAGCAGTCAGCGTGGATGTAATGGTGAACGGTGTGTTTGTTGAAAACATGCTGGACGGCGATTCAGTGAAACCGGCGACGAAGCAGCTGATCGACGGAGTTGCGCCTGGCGGAACAATTTTCCTCGACGCCTTCCGGATCACGGATCCTTCGGGAAAAACAGTGAAGGTGCAGCACGACCCGCTGGCGCTGAAAAAAAGATGAAGATCAGAAGCGGAGGTGCTTCACGGTAAGCCCGTTGTTGATGAGCTCCATGAGCGAATCGATGCCGATCTGCAGGTGATGGTTGACGAAGCTTTCCGTCACTTTTTTGTCGCTGGCTTCCGTTTTCACACCGTCGGGGATCATGGGCTGGTCGGAGACAAGCAGCAGCGCGCCGGTGGGAATTTCATTGTGAAAGCCGACGGTGAAGATCGTCGCCGTTTCCATGTCGATAGCCATGGCGCGCGTGGCGCGGAGGTATTCCTTGAAATCGTTGTCGTGCTCCCACACGCGGCGGTTCGTCGTGTAAACGGTGCCTGTCCAGTAATCGCGCCGGTGATTCCGTATCGTGGTGGAAATGGCTTTCTGCAGGCTGAACGCGGGAAGTGCGGGAACTTCAGGCGGGAAATAATCGTTGCTCGTTCCTTCGCCGCGTATGGCGGCAATGGGAAGAATGAGATCGCCGATGTGATTTTTCTTTTTGAGTCCGCCGCATTTGCCGAGGAAAAGCGCCGCTTTCGGGTGAATGGCGCTGAGGAGATCCATCACGGTTGCCGCCGTGGCGCTTCCCATGCCGAAGTTGATGATGGAGATCCCGTTGGCATGCGCGTTGGGCATGGGGCGGTCTTCGCCGCGCACTTTCACCTTGTTCTGTTCGGCGAACATGTGCACGTAATTGTTGAAATTCGTCAGGAGAATGTATTCTCCCCAGTCTTTGAGCGGAGTTCCCGTATAGCGCGGAAGCCAGTTGGAAACAATTTCTTCTTTCGTTTTCATGGTGATTTCCCTGCGAAGGTAGTTTTTCAGCAAGCAGGAAAAGCAAACGGAAGGTTAATTCATTTCGCCACGTCGAAGGGAATGTGGCCGGAAAAAGAATTTCCGTTCGTGTGGTCCAGCAATTTGTAATCGATGAAATAATAACCTGGTCCGGCGAATCCGTATGCTTTTGAAACGGCAAAAGGAATATCCGCTTTTGCGGCGTAACGTTTCGCATCCTCGCCTTCGGCAGACGCGGCGCTGTTGTAATCGTCTTTTTCAAAAGTCACGTTGCCGTTTTCGTCGTGTACGACGAGGCTCCACTGCACGCTGACTTTTCCGTTCGTCACGGCGAAGCCGGAAGGATTTGAAATGCGGATCACACATTTTTTCCCGGGCGGCACGGTCTCATTGCCGGCGAATTTCCCGGAAACAAGAAGAGCGGCGGTATCTGCAGTGATCCCTTGGGCGGTATAATACGTTTCGTACTTTTTATTGATCTCCTCGGTTTCTTTTTTCAGCGCATTGATAAACGAATCGGGGGAAGGCAGGGGCATTTCCGGGATGGTGATGTTCGGCGAAGGGTCGGGAACGGGATTGCCGGAACGCCCGATGAACACCGCGATGATCCCGGCGACAGCCAGCACGATGATTCCCACAAACTTTAATACGGCTTTGTTGTTATACTCGTCATCGCTGTCGTCGTCATCCGCATAGCTCGTTCTGCGGTTACTGAAATCGGTGGAAGGCGGCGCGACGTAATGCGTTTCAGGCTCTTTCTTTTCTTCGTGCTCTTCCTTCAGCACGGCGCCGCAGAACCTGCATTTATAGGCGTCCGTGCCGAATGGTTCCAGGTCGTTTCCCCCGCATTGCGGGCACAGCAGCTTTTCGAGTGTCATACGAATGAGGTTGATCAAAGATAGAATTTCCGGCACGGTCATTTCGGCGTAATTTTGGGAAAAGTCATCGCGTGGAGCTGCCCGTCCTGAATTTTCCTTCGTATGATTTCCGTCTCCGGGAAGAAGGGGGCCGCGCTGAAATTTTTGATGAGTGGAGAAAAATTTGGGTCCGTCTTACGCCGGAAGAATGGGTGAGGCAGCATGCGGCCCGGTGGCTGAAGGAAGAAAAAAAATATCCTGCCGGTCTCACCTCGCTCGAAAGGACGATACGAGTGAACGGGATGACGAAAAGGTGCGACGTGGTGGCTTTCGGCAAAAGCGGGGAACCCGTTCTCATCGTCGAATGCAAAGCGCCGGATGTGCGCATCACGCAGGATGTTTTCGACCAGGCGGCGCGGTACAATCTTTCGCTCGGTGCGGATCTTTTTTTTCTCACCAATGGGTTGAATCATTACTGCTGCCGCGCGGATCATGAAGGGAAAAAATACCATTTTCTGAAAGAGCTTCCCCCGTATCAATACTGATCCTACTCCCCGGTTTTCCCGGCCGGAAACGGGTCCCGGGCGCGTAAGACGGTCTGATTTTTCTTTTTTAATACGTTTTGATTCACAGCGCTTTATATCTACATTCGTGCTTCACGTTATACTCACACCAACCAATCCATGAAAAGGATCTATACTCTGTTATCGCTGCTCGCCCTGGGCCCTGCGCTCTTCGCCATTAACGGTAGCCCCGTTCCTGTCGACAAGAATGCTGTGAACGTCGCTTCGCTGAAACCGGACGATTACATGCACAATACATTGATTCTGAAAGTTCTTCCGGAATACCGTTCGCTCTGCTCGGTGGAACGGATCAACATTCCGGCCGTCAATGATTTTTTCCTGACAATGGGAGAAGACCAGTGCGGAAAAAAATATCCCCGCCACGAAGCGCCGAAAGAAAAGTTCAACAAGTACGGCATGCCGATGATTGATCTTTCGCTGATCTATGAAATCCATTACACCGGTGCGATGCCGATGGACATGGCGATCGCAAAACTGATGAACCTCGGCTTCTTCGAATACGTGGAGCCGCACATCATTCCGAAAATTTCATTCGTTCCGAATGACCCGCAGGCAACGCAGGCACAGTCGTATTATCTCTACAAAATCGCTGCGGCAGGTTCCGGCACAACCGGTTGGGATATTGAAACGGGAAATTCGAACGTGGTCATCGGCATCGTCGATACCGGGACGGAATACACGCATTCGGATCTTTCCAACCAGATCAAGATTTCTTCTACTGAGATCTCCGGCAACGGTATTGACGACGACGGAGACGGATATATCGACAATTACCGCGGATGGGACGTTGCGATGAATGACAACGATGCCACCTGGGAGGGAAATGCCCATGGTGTCGCTGTTTGCGGTGATGCATGCGCACAGACAAACAATAACAACAAAGTGGCCGGACCGGGATACAACTGTAAAATCCTTCCCGTGAAAATCGCCGATGCTTCCGGAACACTTACTGCCGCTTACGACGGAATCGTTTATGCCGCCGACCACGGTTGCCAGGTCATCAACTGCTCCTGGGGCGGACCCAGCGCCGGTTCTTACGGACAGAACATCATCGATTATGCGATGAATAACAAAGACGCGCTCGTGGTGGTTGCCGCTGCGAACGACGGTTCCGATTCCGCTGTTTACCCGGCTGCGTACGACAATTCAATGAGCGTGGCTGCAACGAACAGCTCCGACGGAAAAGCGTATTTCTCGAATTACAATTACACGGTAGACGTTTGCTCCCCCGGGCAGGGAATCCTGAATACCTGGATCAACAACGGTACCATTTCCAATGACGGAACGTCGATGGCTTCGCCTGTTTGCGCGGGTGTCTGTGCGATCGTGCGTGCGCATTATCCTTCGTACAACTGTTACCAGACGAAGCAGCGTGTAAAAACAACCGCCGACAACATTTACAGCGTTTCCGGTAATTCAGCGTACCAGGACAAGCTCGGAACCGGCCGCATCAAC
>DASTSF010000356.1:0-6129 GCA_035760825.1 Bacteroidia bacterium | reverse complement strand
CCGACAGCGACTGGTTGTCCTGCACGAATTCACACGCGATGCCTGCGTCGGAGAATTTTTTTTTGTTGAAGGACTCGAAGAAATACCCGCGGGAGTCTGCAAAAACATCCGGCCTGATCACCAGCAGCCCGTCGATGGGCGTTGTTTCAATTTTCATAACAATAAATTAGCTGCTCCGGCGAAAGAAAGAGAATCGTTTTTTGCGCTGCTTTCCTTCATCGTAATATCCTTGTCCGTAGCCATACCCGTACCCGTATCCGTACCCGTAGTTGTATCCGTAGCCCCTGCGGTCTACGTCGACTCCATTGAGCACCACGGAAAGTTTTTTAATACCCAGCTCATTGTACAGCCTGTCGACGATCTGGATAAAGCTCCGCCGTGAAAAATCGGCACGGAAAATATAGATGGGATAATCCGCTTTCTGGATCATGTGGAGCCCGTCTGTAACAAGACCAACAGGCGGGTTGTCGATGATGATGAGCTCGTATGTTTTTTTCAGCTCCTCGATAACTTCCATCATCGCATCACCGATGATCAGCTCCGACGGATTCGGGGGGATGGGTCCGGCCGTGATAAAATGCAGGTTCTCCTGGGAGCTCCTGCGGATGCAGTCTTCCAGCTTGTCGCGGCCGATGAGCAGCGTGCTCATTCCTTTTTCATTCGAGACATTGAAGCCGATATGGATCTTCGGCTTGCGCATGTCGAGGTCAAGGATGATCACCTTTTTTCCCGAGTAGGAAATAATGCCGGCGAGGTTGATGGCAACGAATGTTTTTCCTTCACCCGAGATGGTGGACGTCACGGCCATTACCTTGGGACCCGCTTCATTGGAAATGAACTGGAGGTTGGTGCGCAGGGAACGGAACGCTTCGGCGATAAGCGACTTCGGGTTGCGGTCGACAAGCAGCTGGGAAACCGGTATGTTTTCCTTGTATTTCGGAATAATGCCGAGTGCGCTGATGCTGGCCTGCGTGTGCTTCATGATCTCGTTCAGCGAGCTGATCTTGTCGTGCATCAGGTAACGGATCACGACGAGGATGAGGCCGGCGAGAAAGGCGAGGAGCGTGGCGGTGATGAACGTGTTCCTCCGGCTGGGGCTTTTCGGTCCGGCCGGGATACGCGGTTTTTCGAGCACCACGTGCATCGGGGTGAAGCCGGCTTCCGAGATGGCATATTCCGTTTTTTTCTCGATCAGCAGGCTGTAGAATTTCTGGTTGATGTCGTAGAGCCGCTGCAGGCTGGTGAATTCCACCTCTTCGCTCTGGTCGCCCGGAAGTTTCGCGCCGTACTGGTCGAGCTTTTCCCCGATCGCTTTTTTGCGGATGGCGAGCTGCGCGAGAATAGATTTGACGCTTTCAATGATGATGTTCTTTTGCACCCCGATGCGATAATCATACGATTTGATGATGTCGCTTTTCGGCTTTACCTCGAACAACGCCTGGTCCCTTTCTGAAATGAGCGTATACAGGTTGTTCATCGCCGGGGCGAGCGCCTGTTCATGCTCTGTGCCGGAAACCAGCGACAGCAGCGACTTTACGTCCACGTCCGGCTGCGTCATTTTCTGTTCCACCTCGTTCATCACCTGCTCTTCGAGCTCGATCTTCGTGTACTGATCTTCGATCGAGCCGTAACGTGTCATGTTGAATGTGTTCAGCGCTTCGTTATCCTCGATGTGTTTCCGCTGCCGGAAGCTTTTGATCGAATCTTCGGAAGAGCGGAGAGAGTCGGAAACATTGCGCAGCTGTTCATCGATAAAATCAAGCGCTTTCTTGGCGCTTTCGCTCCTGCGTTCGACGTCGTACTGGATGTATTCGGATGTGATAGTATTGACGATGTCGTAAGCTTTGCGGGGATTGTTATCCGTGAACGAGATGAAGATGGTTTTTGCCGCTTCGTTCGCCAGCGCAACGGTCAGCCGCTGGGAATAGGCATCGGCAAGATCCTCGAGGTTGTTCACCGTGAAATAATAATTGTTCGCGTGCTCGTCACCGCTCAGCATCTGGTTGAGCTTTTCCCGGTTCGTTGTCACCAGCAGCGAGATGTCGGGAAATTCCACCCATTGCCCGACAATGAATGTGCGTGTGACTTTTACCCCGTTGCTCATGCAGCTGATCTCGCCGCCTTCCAGGTTTTTGCTGAACGAAATATCGAAGCGTGTGCCCAGGACGCTTTCCGACTTGACGTTGATGTCTACCGTATACGGCGACGATTTGTAATGCTCGTTGGTCTTGAACGTTCCTTCCGCGAAATAGCTCACCTGCAGGGGAAGCTTCGACAGTACGCGCCGGAGAAACACTTTGGAACGGATCATTTCCACCGCGCCGGGCAGCTCGTTCTGATCTTCCACCTCGTAAATATTCGAGACGTTCAGCACCTTGGCGTTGTTGTCGGTATTGATCTGTATCAATGCCGTCGACTCATACTCGGTCTGGGTGTAGCGGAGGTAAAGCCACGAAAAAAAGAAGGCGGAAAGAAAAAAGAAAGCGATCCAGTAAAGGGATTTACGCGCAATAAAAAGGAAAAGTCCGAGCTCGAATTCCCCGCTGAAATTGGTCAGGCGCTCTTTGTAACGTTCGAGCGTTTCATTCCGGTCCGTAATCTGCGCCTGAAGCATAGTCGTTCAGTCCCCGGGTCAGAGGAGTTTGGTAATGAGATAGTAGAACGTGAGCAGCGAAGTCGTCAGCGAAAGCACAGGCGTTACTTCCCTGAGGGCTTTGCCGGCGATCTGCTTTCTCGGTTCCACGTAAATGATATCTCCGGACTGCACGATGGTGCTTCCGTCCTTTATGCCGTCGATCTTCGAGAGGTTGATCTTGTACACTTTGATCGGTTTTTTCGGATCCGTTGTGTGCCTGATCAGCTTTATGTTGTAGGCTTTGCCGTCGCCGGAAATTCCGCCGGCAAGCGCGAGCGCTTCAATGATCGTTGTATTGTTGTTGCTGAGGCCGACCACCTTCGCCTGCCCGGGTTCGCCATTATAGATGATCACCCGCTTATTGATGATCTTGATGATGACAAAAGGATCGACATAATATTCGGAATATTTTTTCTGCAGCGAATCTTCCGCCTGCCGGACGGTAAGGCCGGTAAGGTTCTGGTCACCGACGACGGGAAGACGGACCGTGCCGCTGTCATCGAGCGTATATTCGAAACCCGTACGCATAAGCGTATTGTTCGATGCCCCGGTGTTCCCGCTGGAAATAATATCGATCATTTTAAAACCATCGTTGGCGAAGAGCCTGAATTCGATGATGTCATTCGGCCCGAGGGTAAATTCTTTGGCAACCGTGCTATCGTTGGCCAGCGTATCGTATTTGTACTTCCGGCCGGCGTGGAGCATGATATTCGGGTTCAAAACGTTGCAGCTGTCCGAGAAAATCAGGAAAGCCACCACCACGATAAATCCAGCAAAGCGGAAAACCGTTTTCTTCATATTGATTTTCGGTTGGGAATCAGCCCGTAAAGGTATCAAAAAACGCGGTTTCAGGCCTTTGACTGCAACAGCCTGCGGTAAAGTGCACCCATTTCCGAGGTCAACCGGGTATAGCTGAAACGTTCCCCGATCTGTTCGCTGCCGCAGTTCCCGAAGCTGCCGCGCAACGCTTCGTCTTCCACCAGGCGGAGAAGATGCCTCGCAAACTCTTCCGCATCGCCCGGATCGCTGAGAAGAGCGGAGCGGTCAGGCAGCACGATATTCTCTACGCCGCCCACCCTCGTGCTAACGACCGGCCGGCCGGATGCCTGCGCTTCGATGAGGCTCACCGGGGTTCCTTCATTGAGCGAAGACAATGCGACGATATCGAGACCGGCAATGGCCACATCGGCGTCCTTGATCCACGACGTGAAAAAAATATCGGCGGAAGGATGCAATCCCGTGCGTGACGTGAAGGAAAGCCCGGCCGTTTTGCAGTATTCCATCAGTTCCGTCTTCAGTTCCCCGTCGCCGATGATGAATCCTTTGATCTTTTTTGAGGTCATTCCCTTCGCTTTCAGGAACGCATCGAGGAACAGGCGGTGATTTTTTATGGGAACAAGCCGGCCGATAATTCCGATCGCGATCTCGTCATCGGCGACCTGGTATTTTTCACGGAACGCTTTCCGTTTCGCTTCCGTTCCCGTCCGGAAACGTTCAAGGTCAAAGCCAAGCGGGATGACGTGGAATTTTTCCGCGGGCGCAATGCGGAATGTTTCGGAAAGTTCCTGTTTCTGTTTTTCGCTGATGGCGATAATGGCGTCCGTTTTCCGGGCGAGCCTGCGTTCAATGTTCAGGTAGAGCGCCGTTTTCAACTTCCCGAAATAAGAGTGAAAAACATGACCGTGAAACGTGTGGACGATCACGGGAACATGGCATGCGTACGCTGCGCGGCGCCCGAGCGCGCCTGCTTTCGAGGCGTGCGTGTGCACGATGTCGGGTTTGAATTCCCGGATGAGCGCTTTTATTTTTTTGTACGCGATGCGGTCCTGGCGGATGCTGATCTCGCGTTTCATTTCGGGAATGATCACCGGTTTCAGCCCGAGGTTTTCGAGGATGAATTCCGAGCTGTCCTCCGTTTCGTCTTTCGATCCGCCCACGAGCAGCGTCTCGAATTCCGGCGAAAGGAATTTCGTGAGGTACGCGACGTTATACGTCGGTCCGCCGAGATTGAAACGATTGATGATGCGGAGAATCCTGGGCATTCGGTTTTCAGTTTGGAGTTTCGGGTTTCGGGTTTCCGGTTTCGGATTTCGGGTTTGTCATTTGGATCCGGGAACTTTCAAACGCTGCAATTTTTCAACTTTGAACTTGGTTATTTCCGTTTTGGGCTTTGAAATTTACCCGAAATAGTTCAGCCACCATTTCTGGAACACGATGAGTCCCCAGGTACGGGCTGCGCTGTCGCCGGGATTGTTCGAGTGCAGCTGTTTCCGGATGCGCGTCACTTCTTCCGCGTTGAAAATGTTCTGTTCCTCCAGGAATTTTTCATTGAGCAGTTCTTCAATCATTCCGCTCAGTTCATTCCGGAACCATTTCAGCAGCGGAACTTCGAATCCCTGTTTCTTTCTCGTGTAAATTTCTTTCGGAAGAAGACCGGCGAACGCATCCCTGAGTATCCGTTTCCTGTTCCCCGGCTGGATTTTGTATTCCGCCGGAAGCTGCATCACGAAATCCACCACTTCGTGATCGAGAAAAGGCGGACGTACTTCGAGCCCGTGCAGCATGCTCATGCGGTCGACTTTCACGAGCATGTCGCCTTCGAGGACCATTTTGAAATCTTCCCTGAGAATTTCGTTGAAATCACCGTCATCATGGATGCGTGCCGAAATATCGTCCCGGCAGAATCTTTTGGGGATGGATGAGGTTATCTGTGGGTTTTGAATCAATTTACCGAGATCTCCTTCTTTTGTAAATCCGGCCCATCGCCAGTAACGTTCTGCAGCGGTCATTTTAATGCCTTCCGCAAATTTCCTTAATTGGCGCATACGGTTTCCAAGCGAAGAATTTCTTGATGCAGGAAGAATATCCCAAAGAAATGATCCGTGTTTTGCAATTCGTGTCAAACCGCTTTTCATTCTTATTCTCAATTCCGCTTCATGCTTGTTGTATCCTGCAAAAAGTTCATCCGCTCCATCACCGGAAAGTGCAACGGTTACGTGTTTTCGTGTTTCTCTCGCGAGAACATTAAGCGCAAGTGCAGAAGAATCGGCAAACGGCTCGTCGCAATTCTCAAGAAATTCATGCAGCGATTCAAGCAGGTCGTTATTGGTCAATGAGAAAACATGGTGCTGCGTTCCGAGATGTTTCGAAACAAGTTTTGCATATTCCGTTTCGTCGAAGAACGGCTCATCTGCAAACCCGATGGAAAATGTTTCAAGATCTTTTTTATGTCGTGATGCCAATGCGGTTATGATGGAAGAGTCGAGCCCGCCGCTTAAGAAAGAACCGAGCGGAACATCAGCAATCAATCGAGAACTGACAGCCTCCTCCAGTTTTTGCGCTAATTCCTTTTTTGCCGTTTCATAATCAATCGTGATGGTACGTGAAGGCAGCTGGTAATAAGAGGAGCTGGTGTGATTACCGGGTCTTGTGAATTGGATGAAGTGAGAATTTTGAAGCTCACGCATTGTTCCGCTCATGCCGTTGCCCGATCC
>DASTSF010000355.1:0-4555 GCA_035760825.1 Bacteroidia bacterium | reverse complement strand
GCACACAAAGTTGTTTATTTAAATCGTTGCGTTACGAATGAGTGTTTTGTTCATGCCTGTTTTTTTTTACCACGAAGCGCACAAAGTCTTTTTCACTGAGGTTACAAAGTTCTTTATTTAAATCGTTGCGTTACGGATGAGCGTTTTGTTCATGCCTGTTTTTTTACCACGAAGCGCACAAACTCTTTTTCACCGGCGACACAAAATTGTTTATTTAAATCGTTGCGTTACGGATGAGTGTTTTGTTCATGCCTGTTTTTTTTACCACAAAGCGCACAAACTCTTTTTCACCAGCGACACAAAGTTGTTTATTTAAATCGTTGCGTTACGGATGAGTGTTTTGGTCATGCCTGTTTTTTTTGCCACAATGCGCACAAAGTCTTTTTCACCGGCGACGCTAAGAACTTAAGCTCTGCTAAATGTTACCTCAGAACGTGACGTCGAGGGACAATTCCTGCTCTCCCCGCTTCACTTTCACTTTCGTCGTGTCGCCCTTTTTAAAATTACCGAGCGCCTTCATGTAATCCATCGTACTGCCTACAGGGTAATCGCCGAGCTGGATGATCACATCACCTTGCTTGACGCCTGCGATCGCGGCCGGTTTTCCATCGGTAACGCCGTCCACGCGCATGCCTTTTCCTTCGAACGCGTAATCCGGCATGACGCCCATCGTCACGCTGTACTTGTGCCGTCCGACATCAGGATTTTTCGTTTGCAGGAACCGGAGCTTGTCCAGCTTCTCCGTTTTGTCAATGATCGTGATGATGTACTGCAGCACCATTTTCTCGCCGGGATAATTGATCTTGTTCTCGTCGTCGGAAGGCTTGTGGTAATCTTCATGCTGTCCGGTGAAAAAGTGCAGCACAGGAATATTTTTCAGGTAGAACGATGTCTGGTCGGAAGGCCCGATGCCGGCGCTGTCTTTTTTGATGTGCATGCCGGTCTGTATCCCGTCGATCATGGGAACCCAGTCGGGCGCGGTGCCGACACCGTAAATGATCAGCGTTTTCGTGGAGTCGTTCATGCGCCCGATCATGTCCATGTTGATCATGTAATCGACTGTCGAGAGATCTATCGTTGCGGAATCGCAGAATTTTTTCGAACCGATGAGCCCGAGCTCTTCGCCGGAAAAGCAGATGAAGAGAAAATTGAACGGTTCTTTTTCCTTGTTCGAAGTAAAGTACCGCGCGAGCTCCATCACACCGGCCGCACCGGAAGCGTTGTCATCGGCGCCGTTGTGAATTTTACCTTCGGGATTCGCATCGAGGGAATTGTGATCGTAGCCGAGACCGAGGTGATCGTAATGCGCGCCGATCACGACCGTCAGCTTCGCGCCATTGTCAAGATAGCCGATCACGTTTTTCCCGTGACGCACTTCTTCTTTCGACGTGCTGTCTTTCGGATCGACCTTGTGCTTAAAAGTGAACGGCTGGAAATAACCGTTCGTGCCTTTCGGCTGAAGTCCGCATTTTTTGAATTGCCCTGAAATATAATCGGCGGCCATTTTTTCGCCGTCGGAACCAGTGCCGCGGCCCTGCAGCTTATCGGAAGCGAGGAAGGAAATATCTTTCTTCAAACGACCGGTGTCGATATCCTGCGCAGAAAGAAAGAGAGGAAAAAGGAACGCCAGCAAAAATGCGTAACGGATTTTCATAGAGCTTTTTTTGATTCACACAAAAATAACTCCCGGGCGGGCAAATCCTTCGGCAGAATCGCTTTTTTTGAAGGATCAGGTGGAAGCTGAAATTTTCTCCGCAGCGCGGAAACCTGAAACGATCGCATCTTCCTGCCCGTCCCATGCGAACTGCGCATGACGGCCCGCCACCGAAAGGCCGTGAAAGCCCTGCAGGAAAGCGTCCGCAGCTGAAATCGCAGATCGCCGCTTACTCCACCCAGTCCGCCACGAATACATTCGTGTCATGCGTGCCGCCGTTGAGACGGTTGGAGGAAAACGCGATGTGCTTCCCGTCGGGCGAGAACATAGGGAACGCGTTGAAATAGCTTTCGAACGTGATCTGCTCGGGCGCTTCTCCGCCTTCGGCGCTGATCATGAAGAGCTGGAAATCGAATCCTTTTGCCGACTGGTGGTTCGATGAAAAAATAATTTTCTTTCCGTCAGGTGTGAAGTACGGCGCCCAGTTCGCTTTGCCGAGGTTGGTGATCTGCCGCTGATCGGTTCCGTCAACATTGCAGGTATAAATTTCCATGTTCGTGGGCGCGACAAGTCCCTGCGCAAGCAGGTCTTTGTAATCTTTCACTTCCTCGTCTGTAGTCGGACGCGACGCGCGGAAAACAATTTTCGTCCCGTCGGGTGAAAAAAATCCGCCGCCGTCGTAACCGAGATCGTGCGTGATCTGCACGGGGTTGCTGCCGTCGATGTTCATGGTCCAGAGATCGAGGTCGCCCCCGCGCGTGGACGTGAAAAGAATTTTATCGCCTTTCGGGGAAACGACGGCTTCCGCATCGTAGCCGGGTGAATCGGTGAGACGCTGCGTGATATTTCCTTTGAGGTCGGCCACGAAAATGTCGTATGAATCGAAAACCGGCCAGAGGTATTTTCCGTCCTTGTGAAGATCACCGGTTGGCGGACATTCTTTTCCACCCTTGAACGTCGTGGCGAACAGGATGTGCTTACCGTCGGGCATGAAGTACGAGCACGTGGTGCGTCCTTCCCCATTGCTGATGCGCGGTGGCGTGTACGTGGAATCTTTCGCGTCGGCGATCTTCATCAGGTAGATCTGGTCGCAGGAATTTCCCCATTTTTTGTAGTTCGACTGGAAGGTGAGCATCTTTCCGTCGGGACTCCAGTAAGCTTCGGCGTTATCGCCGCCGAACGTCAGCTGGCGGAGATTTTTCAGGTGCTTTTCCTGGGGATTGTCGATGTTTTTCGTTGGTGTTTTGCCGGAAATGAGAAGGCACGTCGCAGCAAACAAGAGGGGCGTCAGAAAGAGGAAGCGCATAGTTTTCGGTAGAGCGCAAAAATACCGAAAGAAGCAGGAGATTTTGTCTGAGCAATGTCAGGAATTCTTACCATCCGGCCTGCTCATCTTCCTCTGAAAATCCGCCTGCATGCACACTGAACATGATCCCGTAACGGTCGCTGGTGAAATTCTCCATGCGGCAGAAATACGCAGTCGGCGGAAAAGTGAAATCCAAAAAGGAGGAGCGCGTCAGCGTGAATTGCCGGAACGTGCTGAAATCACATGGACGCGCCTGCCCATAAGCGTCGCACCCGGGGTCCGGACGAAAATGCGGTTTACCCGTTAACGGGAAAGACGGGAGATAAGCGGAACCGGGCATGTGAAAATGTACCGAACGGAAATAGCTGTGCGGAGCCGGGGTACAACAAATTCCTCCCCAGGGATCCTGCGCGCGAAGTGCAAAGGAAAAGAGCAGGATGAACAATGTCGCCGTGAGGAATTTCATACAATTAAATTTACGGAAATTCCGAATAGCCAACCGGTTCACGCGAGGCGGCGATAAAGGACAGTGACGGCAAACAGAAAAGAAAAACCTCAGACCGCTTTCGCCGGAACGATCTTCCTGAAGCGCATCTGCAGCACGCCCCAGAAAGCTTCCTTGAAAATTTTCGTGCTCATCTTGGAAACACCTTCGAGACGGTCGATGAACGTGATGGGAACTTCCGCGATTTTAAAACCGAGCTTCCACGCGGTGTATTTCATTTCGATCTGGAAAGCGTAGCCGACGAATTTGATCCTGTCGAGATCGATCTTTTCCAGCACGCGGCGTTTGTAGCATTTGAAGCCTGCCGTCGTATCTTTCACGCCGAACCAGAGCACCATGCGCACGTACAGCGAAGCGAAGTACGACATCAGCAAACGGTTCATCGGCCAGTTCTGCACTTTGCCGCCTTTCACGTAGCGCGAACCTACCGCCACATCCGCTCCGCCTTTCGCACAGGCTTCGTAAAGCCGCGGAAGATCATCGGGGTTGTGCGAAAAGTCGCAATCCATTTCGAAAATGTATTCGTAATTGTTTTTCAGCGCCCAGCGGAAACCGTGGATGTATGCGGTGCCGAGCCCGAGCTTTCCTTTCCGTTCCTCGATGAAAACACGGCCGGGAAATTCCAGCATCAACTCTTTCACTTTCGTGGCCGTGCCATCGGGCGAACCGTCATCGACGATAAGCAGGTGAAAATCGCCGGGGAGCGACATGACCCTGCGCACCATCTTTTCGATGTTCTCGATCTCGTTGTACGTGGGGATAATAACTACTTTTTCCGGCACAGTCGCGTTTTGAATCAACGAAGATAGTCGTGCTGTTTTTATCCTGCAATGCGTTAACTTATTTTAGCCGGGTTTGCCGACGAGCGGAAACGCCCCGGCTTGAAAGGAAATCCTAAATTTCAGCATGTATCGCCCGGCCCTGCTTTTCCTGTTTCTTCTTTTTTCCTGTTTCGCTTTTGCGCAGAACGATACGGCGAAGATTCCCGCCCGGACCGATTCGCTGTCTGCTGCGCCTGTGCATCCCGATACACTTGCCGTTTACCCGCCACCCGATACCGGCATCGCATCGTGGTACGGCAACAAATGGA
>DASTSF010000354.1:0-3662 GCA_035760825.1 Bacteroidia bacterium | reverse complement strand
GGAGCGCACGCACGGCTCGCTGAACTTTCCTTTTTCGGAAATACGCAGCCTGATCGAAGATCATCACAGCGGGAAATCGTACGGCTGGGAATACAAGATGCTCGTTGACCTCAGCATTTATCACCGCCACCTGGAAACGATCTTCCGTTATTTCCCGAAGGAGCGCGTGCACATTTTCCTGTTCGAGGAGCTCGTGCGGCAGCCGGCGGACGTCTGCGGAAAATTGTTCCGTGAGCTCGGCGTGGATGAGGATTTCAGGCCCGACACGAGCGTGCAGTACAACGTGACGAAGGAAATCCATTCGCACAAATACGCACGTTTCGTCAAGCGCATTCTCCGCAGGGAAAACCCGCTGAAGAAAGCCGTCGGTGTTTTGCTGCCCGGGAAGACCAATTACCGCATCGGGGAATTCCTGCGCCGGCTGAACAAGAAAGACATCAAACCGGAAATGATCGATGCGGAAAGCCGTAAATTCCTGCTGGACTATTTTCGTCCGCACAATGATATTCTTGCTGAAATGATCGGACGCGACCTATCGTCATGGAACAGCTGAAAACAGCACCGGAAGAAACGGACATCCTGCCGCCTTCGCGGTTCAGCATCGGTTTTGCCGAACTGTGGCATTACCGCGAGCTGTTCTATTTTTTCACCTGGCGTGACATCAAGGTGCGTTATAAGCAGACGTTCCTCGGTGTGCTGTGGGCGCTCATGCAACCGCTGCTGATGACGCCGATCCTCGTTTTTTCCTTCGGGCGGAACCTCCAGCAGTTCACACCTGTTCCCTACCCTGTTTTTGTTTTCACCGGCTTCGTGCTCTGGAATATTTTTTCCACCGGGCTTTCCGGCGCAGGCAACGGGATGGTGAACAACGCGAACATGATCAAGAAGATCTATTTCCCGCGGCTCATCATTCCCTTCTCGTCCGTGCTTGTCGCGATGTTCGACTTCCTGATGACGCTCCCGGTGATCATCGGGATATTCGCGTGGTATCATTGCTGGCCCGGGCCGGAAGCGATCTTCTTTTTTCCCGCCGCGATCATCCTCACCTTCATGGCAACAGTAGGTGCGGGAAGCCTTTTTTCTGCGCTCACGGTGAAATACCGCGATTTCCGTTACGTGCTCCAGTTCCTGATCCAGCTGCTGCTGTTCCTGTCGAACGTGATCTACCCGCTGGCGTCCGTGCCGAACCCGTGGGTGCGCTACCTGCTTGCGCTCAACCCGATGAGCGGTGCGATCACGCTCATGCGCGGTATGTATCCCAACCACGTGATCAACTGGGAGCTTTTCGGGATCAGCTTTTGTTCGGGCCTGGTGCTCTTTGTCACCGGTCTCTGGTATTTCCGTAAAACTGAAACGTATTTCGCCGACCTCGCCTGATCATGAAACCGGCCATAGAGATACATAACCTGTCAAAGATCTTCCGGCTCCGGCACGACCGGCGGCCCTACCTGAGCATGCGCGAATCGCTCTCGGGCATGTTCCGTTTCCGGAAGATCGAGACGGAAACATTCTATGCGCTGAACGACGTCAGCTTTGACGTGAACCCCGGCGATTCCATCGGCATCATCGGGAAGAACGGCGCGGGAAAATCAACGCTGCTGAAAGTGCTCTCGCGCATCACGCCCCCGACATCAGGGAGAATAAAGCTGCGGGGCCGCGTGGCGAGCCTCCTCGAAGTGGGAACCGGTTTTCACCCGGAGCTAAGCGGGCGGGAAAATATTTTTCTCAACGGCTCCATCCTCGGGATGAAGCGGAACGAGATCCTGCAGAACTTCGACGCGATCGTGGATTTTGCCGGCGTGGAGAAATTCATCGACACGCCGCTGAAACATTACAGCAGCGGCATGCAGCTCCGTCTTGCATTCGCCGTGGCGGCGTTCCTTCAGCCGGAGATCCTGATCATCGATGAAGTGCTGGCGGTGGGTGACGCCGAATTCCAGAAAAAATGCATGGGCAAGATGGAGGACATCAGCAAGAGCGGGCGCACCATCCTCTTCGTCAGCCACAACCTCGGCGCCGTCAACCAGCTCTGCCGTTCCACCGTGCTGCTCAGGGACGGCAAAGTGAGCATGACCGGAAAAACATCGGAGGTCAGCCGCATGTACCTCGACATGGACCAGAAGCAGGCGCGTTATTCATTCGACGGTACGAAAGAGAACGGGATGTTCTTCCGTTCCGTCCACACGGAGAATAGCCGCAGGGAAGAAAAACGCGAGTTCATGCACAATGAATCCATGCACGTGGTTTCCGTTATCGATACGGCAAAGTACACGAACGGCATGTGGCTCTGCATAGCGCTGCTCGACAAGCTGAAATCGCGCGTCTTTTCCGCCATCACACCCGTCGCTCCTTTCTACAGCGGGAAAAAAGAAACCACCATTACGCTGACCGTTCCGCCGGACATCATCGCACCGAACCATTACTCCTTCCTTGCCGCGGTTTATTTTCCCGGCGGTGGCCATACCGACTGGCTCGACGACATCTGTCCCGTGTTCATTGCCGACAACGGAACGGAATTCGCTTCGTACAACGATTACGGGAATGTCATCCTTCACAATTGTAAATGGTCGTCTGAATGAACCTGCTCAGCCTGTCATCCGTTCCATCACGCTACCGGAAAATATACAAGCTGGTAAAGGATTATACGATGATCCCGGAACCTGTTTTCTACGACAACCTGGAGCTGGCGGAAAAATACGATACGGGAAAAGGGTGCATCGTGGAATGCGGTGTGTGGAGAGGCGGCATGTCGGCGGCAATGGGAATGCTGCTCGGCAACGAAAGAGAAATTTTTCTTTTTGACAGTTTCGAAGGATTACCACCGGCAAAAGAGCTGGACGGTGAAAAAGCGATCAGCTGGCAGAAAGACACATCCTCTCCTTTTTATTTCGACAACTGCAAAGCTTCGGAAAAAGAAGCGGAAACGATCCTCGACCGTGCAGGCATAAAAAACCGCAAGCTGGTCAAAGGTTTTTTCAGCGAAACGCTCCCGTCGTTCACACCACCTTCACCGATCAGCGTTCTCCGGCTCGACGGCGACTGGTACGACTCGACGATGGATTGCCTGGAAAACCTGTACAAATTCGTGGCGCCGAAAGGACTCATTCTTATTGACGATTATTACCTTTGGGACGGGTGCGCAAGAGCGGTCCACGACTTTCTTTCGCGGCATTCCCTTCCCGATCGCATCCGCCAGTTCAACAACGGGGATCTTTTTTACATCATCAAAGGCTAATGCCGGAAATCGCGTCACCACTCAGCGGAAAAGCGTGCCGGCCGGTAAAGACCATCGGGGCCGGAACGATCGTCGATCTTTACCGGAAAGAATACGACATCGATGTTTCCGCTTTTTTCGGGAACGATCCCCTCATCACGATTTACGAATGTCCTGATTCCGGTTACCGGTTCTACCATCCCTTCACTGTTTTCGGCGACCCGGAATTTTATGCGCAGCTGGAGAACAGGAGCGGCTATTATCCCGACTGGAAATGGGAAAATGAGATTGCGCTCCGTTTCATTCCGGAAAACTCCGGCCTGCTCGACATCGGTTGCGGGAACGGTTCATTCATCCGGCAGCTTTCGGTGAAGCGGAAAATAAATGCAACGGGCATCGACACGAACAGCTCCGCGGTCCGGGAAGGAAAAAATCTCGGTTCGTCTCT
>DASTSF010000353.1:0-2546 GCA_035760825.1 Bacteroidia bacterium | reverse complement strand
TGGAATTCATTCCGGTGACCGTGTACGTCGTCGTCGAGGAAGGGGTAACGGTAATGGATGATCCGGTCATGCTACCGGGCATCCATGTATAGGATTGTGATCCGGATGCGGTAAGAACAGAGCCGCCCGAAGAGCAGATCGTAGGCACGGAAGCCGTTGCAGAAACCGGGGGAGCCCAGAGCACATTCACCATTACGGTATCCGTATTCGAACAGCCGTTGGTGTCCGTTCCGGTAACTGTATAGGTTGTCGTAAGGTTCGGGTAAGTTGTGTCAGGATTGGCGGTTGAATTATCGCTCCACACATAGGAAACGCCGCCACTCCCCATGAGCGAGGACGGACTTCCTTCACAGATCGTGTATTGTGCAGCGGTCGCAGTGATTGCCGGCAGCGGATGTACAACGAGTGTATAATTGGATGTCGCCGTACAGCCATTGCCGTCGGTTCCGGTTACTGTATAAGTTGTAGTTGTTGTCGGAGCAACGTTCACGTTCTGTCCTGTAAGGTTACCGGGCATCCAGGAATATGTATTGGCCCCGGAAGCGGAAAGCGTGGCAAAATCTCCGATGCAGATGGATGCGGGAGCCGAAGTGCTGGCTACCGGCGGGATCGGGTAAACGTTTACGGTAACCGATGCAGTATCTGAACACCCGTTGCCGTCGACCCCGGTTACGGTATAGGTCGTCGTCACCGTAGGTGTAACTGTGACGCTTGTTCCGGTAAGGTTGCCGGGCATCCACGTATAGCTTGAAGCGCCGCCTCCCGTAAGCGTGCTGCTGCCGCCACCGCAGATGAGCGTGCTGGAAGCGCTTGCCGTCACAACCGGGATGGGGTTGATGATCACCTGTGCGGTATTATAAGCAGGGCAACCGGTGACTGCGTCAGTGATTGCAACAGTGTACGTGGTGGTTGACGGCGGTGTCGCAACTACTGTCGGTCCGCCCGTTGTATCGAGCCCGATCGCCGGCGACCAGTTATAAACGGTAGAACCCGAAGCATTGATCGTGACCGTGCCTGATCCGCAGAACGCCGTTACTGACGGGTTAACGAACGGAGGCTGCACATATACTTCAGACATGGCCAGCGTGAAGTCACCGGTGGCAGCGCCGTTGCCATGAACAAGGATATAATACAATGTGCCGTTGACGGAACACCAGGTTACCTGTGATTGCGTGGCGCAGAAATCGTCATTCCCGCCTTCGCAGACAAGTGCGCCGCAGCTTCCGCTGAAAATGCGCAGACGTGTATCGAAGCTGGAACCGCAAAGTGAAGCAGTCATCTGGTTCCCGTCGCCCATCACTTCGTACCACACACCGCCGCCTGCAGCGTCGGAAGTTGTACACGTGGGCGCAACATCCGGGTTGGCATAAATCGTATTGCCGACAACCGTTGAAGGAACGCCGATGTAGGTTGCATTCACGCAATCGTCGTTCGGCGGCGGCATGATCTTGTAAGCCATGGTCGCCGAGGTGGCGTTTGTCGTGCAATAATACTGGGAAGCCAGCACGCGGTAAACCGCGTTCGAAGGGCAGGCCCAGGTGAGGTAGGACTGCAGGCCGCACCAGTCGTCATTGTAGCCGCCGGCATAGTTACCGGTAGCGTCGTCGAGGATCGTGAGCTGCGTATCAAAGGATGCGGAGCCGCCCTCTGACGCGCAGAAGGAAAACATATAGGTGGCGCCTGCAACACCGGTAAAAGTGAAATAGGATCCGCCCGACGGTACCGTCACGGTTTGTATGGTTGTGGTCGGTACAATATTTCCTGCCAGCGTTCCTCCCGAACATTGCGCATTGACGGTCGAGGGAAGAAGGAGCAGGGATGCCGGAACGGCCAGTAAAATTGAGCGTAGTGTTTTCTTCATTTTTGCCACAATTAGATTTTCATTAAAATTAGAAAATATATTCGGAGCGGCGAGAATGCCCGGCGCTGTAATTTTCCTGTTTTCATTAACGATCCACGCATAAAATGCTTTCTGCCCGATGTTTTTCGTTTCGTATCGTATTGCTGTCCAAACAATTCCACATGCGTTAAAAAACGGACCGGCCGCATCGGAACCTCCCCCCGATAGTAAACGGCGGAAGAAAAACAGTCCCCGGGATTCTAATCCGCTCTTTATTTTTTTAATGATCGCGATGCAGTGTGCCGTCCTTTTTCCAGCGTGTTTTTTAACGGGCGTTCCTGCGCAGACCGTTGTTCGGCGAGAAAAATAATATAGAGCCGGGCTGCCGCGATTATTTTTTCCGCTGCGGTTTTGAAAGACTGTCGGCCGGGTAATGGTTCTTCATCGTATCCTGCATCGCTTTCGCCCAGTTAACGATCAGCGTTTTGGTTTCGGGCGTGAGAATGGCGTCACGGTGAATGAGGGTGTACGAGCTCAGCGGCATTTCATCTTCATCGAGTTGTTTGATGATCCCGTTCAGCTTCCAGAACCGGCGCCGCGGGCTGTACGTCCCGAACTCATCGAAATTGAGCTCTTCCCTGCCGTCGCTGACGTGATTCGCCAGCCACCACCCGACGGGCTGCACTTCTGCATACCACGGATAATG
>DASTSF010000352.1:0-15159 GCA_035760825.1 Bacteroidia bacterium | reverse complement strand
GCATACTTTATCTCAAATCGCGTTCGCAGCCGCACCGGGCCAACCTGAAAGACGATTACCAGCTCATCGAGGATCTTGCGCTGCAGAAAAAGCAGGATGATGCGACTGACGCGTGGGTGCGGAAGAAGCTCGCCACAACCTATATCCGTCTCGATGCCGATTACAAAAAATACAAGTACCGTTACCCCTGGCTGGAGTTTGTTAATTAATTTCGGGATGAAGCTCCTTTTGTAAAACCTCATTCAGAAAATCAGAACCACATGGAATTCAAATCCGACGTTGAAGCAGTAGATTTTTTCCGCGACCGTCACGGAAAGCTGAAAAAAGAAATACGGAAAGTGATCGTTGGCCAGGAAGAAGTGGTGGAGGATGTTCTGATCTCAATTTTCTCCAACGGGCATTGCCTGCTCGTCGGTGTGCCGGGCCTTGCCAAAACGCTTCTTGTGAATACCATTGCGCAGGCGCTCGGACTTTCCTACAACCGGATCCAGTTCACGCCCGATCTCATGCCTTCGGATATCATCGGAACGGAAATTCTCGATGAAGGAAGGCAGTTCAGTTTCGTGAAAGGACCCTTGTTCGCCAATATTATTCTCGCCGACGAGATCAACCGTACACCGCCGAAAACGCAGTCCGCTCTTCTCGAAGCGATGCAGGAACGCGGCGTAACCGCGGCAGGAAAACGCTACACGCTCGACAAGCCTTTCTTCGTTCTTGCCACGCAAAACCCGATCGAGCAGGAAGGAACGTACCCGCTGCCGGAAGCGCAGCTCGACCGTTTCATGTTCAACGTCACGCTCGATTATCCCAGCTACGAGGAAGAAGTGGAAGTGGTGCGCAGCACGACATCCGACCGCACCGTTCAGCTGGGGAAAGTGCTCGGCGCCGAAGAGATCCTTTACCTGCAGGACCTTGTGCGCCGTGTCCCCGTTGCAGATAACGTGCTCGAATATGCTGTGAAGCTGGCCGGGAAAACAAGACCCGGAACTTCCATGGCCACCGCCGATGTAAATAAATTTCTTTCGTGGGGCGCAGGTCCGCGCGCGTCGCAATTTCTCGTGCTCGGTGCAAAATGCCACGCCGTCGTTACCGGGAAATATTCACCGGATATCGAAGATGTGCGCGCAGTGGCACCGCCGATCCTCCGTCACCGCATCGTACGCAACTATAAAGCAGAAGCGGAAGGTGTCAGCGTTGAAGCGATCATCAAAGGACTTTTCTGATTTTTCCGCCGCACTCCGGGAAGTGTTTTTGGGAAAGCCGTGCAAAGCACGGAGCTTTAACCGGTGGGCAGTGTAAGCGTGAACGTTGTTCCCGTTCCCACGGTACTCGCGACTGAAATTTTTCCCCCGAGCGTTTCCACCTGCAGCTTCGTCATGTGCAGCCCGAGTCCTTTTCCCTCTTTTTCGGAATTGAAGCGTTTGTATAAGCCGAAAAGATCTTTCCCGTGCCGTTCCAGGTCGATCCCGTTGCCATTGTCGGCAACAGCAAGAATGATATTCCCGTTTTCCTTTTTTGAAGAAACAGTTATTTCCGGCCTTCGCCCCGCGGCCCTGTATTTGATAGCATTGTTGAGCAGGTTATAGATGATGCTTTCGAGGTATGACTTCACGGAAAATATTTCGCCCGCATTTTTCGCAATGTTTACGTTAATGATGCAGTTACTTTCCAGTATTTGTGTTTCCAGTATGTCCGATGCTTTCCGTACGATCTCCCGGATATCAAGACGCTCTTTCTGCGAACTGATCCCGGAGCGGGCGGCGAGAATATTGCTGAGATCTTTTACAATTTCATCGAGTTTGTGTGATGAGTCGCGGATGTGAACGATGGCTTTTGCACGGTCGGCTTCGCTCAGTGAAGTCATTTCGAGCAGGCGTGTAAGACCGATGATGTTCGCGATGGGGGAACGCAGGTTGTGGGAGACGATGTAATTGAACTGTGTGAGCTCGTTCTTTTTATTGGTGAGATCCTGCACGAGCTTTTCCAGTTCCGCTTCTTTTCGGATAAGCTCCGTGAGGTTGTTCTTGTCGTCCGTTATATCGCGCACGGCCGACTGTGTTCCGGTGATCTGCCCGTTTTCCAGGATAGGGGAAACGCGCACTTCGAACCACCCGGATGTTCCGTCTTTGCGCAATCCGCGGAATTCAAAAACGGAAGGAACATTTTCCCCGGCGATCCTCCGTTCATGCCGGTCCCTGATTTTCTGCCGGTATTCCGGTGCGACAATATCTTCGAGTGTGATTTGCAGAAGATCATTTCTTGTAAGCGCGAACAGGTGCAGGAACTGGTCGTTGGCGAAAACGATCCTGCCGGAGGGATCATCGATGACGAGCCCGTCGCTGATGTTATCCACTACGCGTTTATAGCGTTCCCGGTTTTTGCGGAGGAGTTCTTCCGCTTTCTTCTGTTCGGTGACGTTGAGAAAAAAGCCGCGAATACCGGTGATCACGCCGTTCTCCACGAGCGGTGTGATCGTTCCGTCGGTGAATATGCGTTCGCCGTCCTTGCGGATCATGATGCCGGAAATTCCGTGGATCGTTGTTCCCGACAAAACCTTGCGCGCACGTTCAGGATAGAAATGCCGGATGCTTTCGTCGAGCAGGTCTTTTATGTGCATTCCCGTGATCTCATCGCTGCTGTACCCGGTTGCGTCGAGAAACGCCCGGTTAGCCCAGAGTATCTTTCCATCCGTTGATGTAGTATTGATCATCTGGTCCGTGGTTTCCACTATGGTGCGGAAATTCCGTTCGCTTTCCTCCAGCAGAAGCCGGGCTTCTTTTTCGCGGGTAATATCGGTGACACTTCCGTTGCGCACAAGGATGCCGTCGCCGGTCATGTGCGGAACACTTTCCGCCATCAGCCATTTGATCTTCCCGCCGTTCATTACGATACGGAATATCACCGAAAGAAACCTGACGGAATGGTTCGATTCGTCAATGGCGTTCATCACGCGTTCGTAATCTTCCGGGTGAATGCTCCTGAACGGGGCAGTGCTGTCCGCGTACACTTCTTCGGGTGCGAGGCCCCACGTTTTTTTCGAACCTTCGCTGACGAATGTGAATTCCATCTTCCCGCCCGGAAAAACTTTATACTGGTACACGACACCCGGGATGGAAGCCGTTACCTCGTGCAGCTGCTGTTCACGTTCCGCGAGACGGATCTCGGCGAGCTTTCGCTGCGTTATATCGCGGACGATCACCTGCAGCTGATCCTCGCCGCTGCCGGTTACAAATGTCCCGAATGTCATTTCCCCGAAGAGGGCGTTGCCATCCCGGCCGGTCATCCTGATCTCGGTGCGGTCTTCACCGGTTTTCCCGGCCAGCGCCAGCTGAAGCAGCGGGACAATGCTTTCGCCGTTCATCAGCGAAAAGCGGCACGGCGCTTCCGCAAATGGTTTTCCGATATATTCCTTCGTGTCGAACCCGGCGGAAGTAACGTAGTCGCGGTTCATTTTGCTGACCACGCCGTTCTTGTCGAGAATAAATATCTCATCCGGGGAACTTTCATACAGCGATTTGTAGGAGATCTCCGAGCGGATAGCTTTCAGCTCGAGATAGAGATTCATCCGGTTCAGTTCTTCCTGCGACCTGCGGAGCTCTTCGGCCGTATCAAAAAAGGAAAGGAGATTATGGGCTTTCAGCAAAAGCAGGTCCTTGTCGACCGGTTTCGGAAGAAAATCGTTGATGCCCCGGGCGGGAACTGACCGGAAAAAAAGATCCGGCGCCGTGGAAGAAATCATGACAACGGGAACCTGCTCCTTCGTACGTGCGCCCAGCTGTTCCGTAAAGCCTGCCGGATCTGCACCAGGCATGTCCGCGTTGATCAGTATCAGCCCGAAGGATTCCTGCGCAAGCATGTGCAATGCATCCGCCGCGGAAGACGCTTCCCCGACAGAAAACCCATTTTGCTGAAGTACAATTTTCAGGGCGGAACGGTCGCGACTATGATCGTCTGCGAGAAGTATTTTATGTTTTTTGTAATCAGCCATAAATAATCAGAAGCGTATTCCCATCACGAGCACGTCATCTACCTGGGCCTGCCGGCCTTTCCATTTATCGAAAGCAGCCGCTACTATCCCGGATTGCGCCGTCATGTCCTCGGCGAGGTTATCCATGATGAGGCTGATCAGGTTCTTCTTCATGAAACGTTTTTCATCCGGACCGCCGAACTGGTCCGTGTATCCATCCGTGAACATATAAACGGAATCGCCCGGTGAAACGCTGAATGTGTGCGTGGTGAAATGCGGGTTGATCGTTGTGCCGTGACCGAGCCCGTGCGGATCAGGACGTATGATCTCGAAACCATCCCTGCGGAAGAGAAGCACATGTCTCCTGGCTCCCGCGCATTCGAGCACATCATTTGTAAAATCAAACGTGCAGATCGCCGCTTCCATTCCGTCGACGATGTGCCCGCTGATATTGTTATGACTGAAGGTCGTGCGTATACCGCGGTTCATTTCTTCGAGGATCGCGGATGGATCGGTGAGCTGTTTTCCCTCGACGATCTGCTTGAGCAGATTGTTGCCGATCATGCTCATGAGCGCGCCGGGAATTCCGTGCCCGGTGCAATCGACGCAGGCGACGACGGCTTTTTTCCGGATGACGGTGAGCCAGTAAAAATCTCCGCCCACGATATCCTTGGACCTGTAAAAGACGAACGACTGCGGAAAGATGGCCTTGATGATCTGGTCTTTCGGAAGGATCGCGTCCTGGATATTTTTGGCGTAGCGAATGCTGGCGTCCATCTCGTCGCGGTATTCGCGGAGCATGGCGTTCATGCGGCTGATCTCGGAAAGATTCGCGTGCAGCTCTTTCTTTTGCCTGTGCATGCGTGCGAATGTTTCGGCTTTGATGGCAAGAATAGCAGGATCGAAAGGACCTGCCATGATATCGGCGCAGCCGGAACGGTAAATGGAGGCCTGTATATTTTTTTCAGGTAGGGTGTCGAAAAGAAAAATAACCGGGACGCCGGGCGGAAGCCCGTTTTTCAACGTAGCGATGTCCGCATTCGTAACCTTGCCGGAGGGAAATACATCCGCGATGATGCAGTCGAAGCTCTTTGCTGCGGCGATGCCGCTGAGGTCCGCCGAAGGCCGGGCATGTGTAATGTTCAGCTGCGGACCATCGAAGGAATCTCCCGGGAAGATACCGTTGCTGTGTTCCGCGATCACCAGGATATTGTACACAACGGCAGCATCGCGTTGCGCCATATCCGCCTGCAGATGATCTGAAGTTTCATTCACGTGTTTCGTGGTTTTATTCGTTCTGCTGACCTGGTTTTGTCCCGGCTCATTTTGACAGGAGCGCAATATGCTCACTGCCGGTTTTCAGGAAGGTAAGCACCGCTTCCGGGCCTTTATTGACAAGCGAAAAGCTCTGCCACGCCTGTTCCAGCTTTTCTTTTTTTGAATTGCTCGTATCATTTGCAGCGATCTTGAGGAACTTCCCGAGCTGCTTCGCGCTTTCGAACCTGCCCGCGTATTCTTCCGTGGCCAGCTTTCGCGTAATGCTCCGCACGACGAGTTCCGCCTGGTCGCTTTTTTCAGCGAGCGCGAACGAAAGGCCGAGAAAGAGCTTGACCTGGCATTCCGCGAACGGAAAATTCTTGAAGCTTACTTCGTTGCACAGCTGGTTGAGCATGGAGGCGGCGTCGGCGTATTTCCCTTTGTGAAAATCGACGGAGGCATGGTGCAGCGCAACATTGATCATCGTGAACGGATCTTCCGGGGCCGGGTGAAAACCGGAGATGTGCTCATCGTCCTTGCCGAGACGTTCCGCGCGTGAAAGCAGGAACGCGGAAGCAGGACACGTGTGCGCGAGAAGAAGGAATGAGCTGACGGCCGCGTTCACTTTCCCGAATGATTCGGCGGCGTTTTTTTTCAGGCCGAGACGCCGGTAGTATTCCGCATTCAGAAAATGCCAGATCATGGAAACGTAATGGTAGTAGGGAACGTCCGCGTGCGTTTTCAGCGTTTCCGCAGCGAGGCCGAGAAGGTCTTCTGCCGTTTCCGTTGTTCCCGGTATTTCGAAATGATCATCGACAAACAGGGCATAGGTGAGTGAAGAGATCCACACGTTCATTTTCAGGCGGTGCGAATCATAAAGCGCACTGAGGTTGCGAAGCTCTTTCAGCCGCAGCTTGATTATTTCTTTTTGCGTAGCGTCCGCCGAAAGCAGGAAATGACAGATCTCGCGGTTGAGCAGGGACGCCACTTCATCGCTTTTGTCGCGGGCGAGCGCGTAGGCAACAGTCTTGTTGTACAGCTGCTGGTACTGGTAATAAGAATCGTCGTTCAGGTGAAGCCGCTGCAGCGCGCTGTACACGCTGATGAGCTCGCGGGGCATGTCGAATGTCTTCAGTTCCGCTTCCAACTGCTCCAGCAGGGAAATGGCGGTCTCGCGCGGCAACCCGTTGGCGATCTTCGGCAGCGAGCTGATATTTTTCATCAGGTCGCCGCGTTCGTCAGCGGTGGTGCGGAAAAGATACGCGCGCAGCTTGTCAAACAGTCTCGACTTGAGCGTATAGAAAGAGGCAGGCGTGCCACTCACCATTTTCCGGATATCGTCCTCGTCCTTGTCGGTTTCCCGGTAGAGCTCGAGCAGCTGCGTGAATTTTTCAGCCTTGTTCCCTGAAATTTCAGCGTGAAAAGCGGAATAATCTTCATCGCTGATCTGGGTGATTACCTTTTTGAGCATAGATACACTTCTGTATTTTTTGCCGGGAATGGGTCCCGCCAACGGTACCCGGATGTTTTTTATTTCCATTTGATCCGGGCCGGCAGCACTCTTCCGTTCGAGGGGGATGGAAGGCAGGCAATCCGGGCCGGGATCGGTTATGTCCGGGCTAATATACGCGTTACCACATTCTTAATGAAACCTGATTTTCGCATAAATCAACTGGGGATTTTATTAATTCATCAAATGTTTATATTTTCGAAAAAAAAGGACAAGACGGAAAATGAAGAAGCAGAAGGTGCAGCACAATGTAGTCATGCTTATCGATGATAACGATATCGATAATTTCATCAATGAGCGGATGATACGCGGGTGCAATTTTGCGGAAACGTGCTATGTGAATACGAGCACGATGAGCGCAATCGAGTTCCTGAAAAACCTTTCGGTGAAAAAGGACCTGGATGCGAACTACCTGCCATCCGTCATTTTTCTCGACATCAATATGCCCATGCTCGACGGGTTCCAGTTCATCGAGGAATTCGAAAAGCTGGACAAAAAGATCACCGAACCGGTGAGCATCGTCATGCTTACGAGCTCCATCAATCCCGCCGATATGGAGCGGTCAAAAAAATATCCTTCGGTGAAAGGCTTTTTCCACAAGCCGCTGACGGAAGAGCAGCTGTCTTCGATCTGAAGAACTTACCGGGCGTTGTGTTCCCAGGAATACGATTTATTGGACTGGTCGTAGCGGAACGTGCTGGAGCCCGTCCTGTAGCTGATCGTGATCTCGGTGTAATCCATCCTGTATTTATGGGCGATGAACATGGTTCCCACGGTGGGCATTTTATCGGTGGGACAGGACAGGTTGAGCGTCTGCCCGGCTTTCCCGGCCATGAGCGGAGCCTTGTTGACAATCTTTGAAGTCGTGAGCTTTCTTCCGTCGGACGAATAATACCATGTGCATTCGGGGCCGTACCAGATGTTCCCGCTGCCATCCGCATCGCACAGCGCCCACACGGCAATAGTCATGTCGGCATTGATCTTCACGAATTTTCTCCACCCGCTCGCTTTTATATTCAGCTTGCCAAGGGCCGCATTCGAATTATAAAGCGCTCTCGCCATGGCATTCACCAGCGCCGTATCCGTTTGCTTCTGCGCCCGGGTCACGGCGTTTTTCGCATCCACTGAATAATAGACCGCATCGCGGAAGCCCGAGGAATCCAGCGTGCCGGTAACCACTTTCCAGCCTTTTTTATCCGGCAGGCATACATAATCGCGCGACTGCGGCAGGTGGTCATAGCTCGCCGTATGGATCCACGCGCTGTCGTACTGGACGAGCCACATGGCCTGGTCTTCGTTCTTCTGGAAAGCTTTCAGGTCGAAACCCGGCGGCAACCCGAAACCCTGGCCGGGCAGGTTGGCGGCTAATGTCATGAAAATGAGTGCTGTAAGGAAGCGTAGGTAGGTGTGTTTCATTTCAGAAGGATGGACCTTATGCGAGGCAAATAACGTGCCGTTCCATTCTCAAATATAGTTTTTTTGCGGGCTTATTTCCCGTTTTCCCGGCTCCACCCTTCCTGTACAAAAAAAACGGAAATCTTACATCCGAAAGAAGGCGCATCTGAACGGCTTACTCCCGGGTTCTGGCTGCAATACGTTTGTCCTGTAAAACAAACAAAACACCAAAACACAAAACACAGAACCATGAAAACCCTTAACAAAATCCAGGCAGCCGCAGCACTTCTTCTCACGGTGAACGCATTTGCAACCGCACCGCCGAAGACCATCACCCTTTCCGTTACGGAGAATTCGAACATGACCACGCAACAGGTAAAATCGATGACCTTCGCCTTTTCAACGAACGGAACAGACGAGCTGGACGCTTATGATTCAGGAAATTCAACCGCTATCAGCACGGATTCCAACACGGTTTCACCGTTTTCGGTTACGCCCGATAACGATATTATCTCGGTAACCGATACCCGCTTCAGCCTGAACGGTCACAAGGCGATCCCGGTGGGCTTTGCAACAAAGATCCCGGCGACCATTAAAATACTCGCCACCGTAGGCGCCGTAAATCCCGGCGACACGATCGGTCTTCCTGCTTATGTATGGATCGAGCGCATCTCTACGGGGGAAGTTTACTCCATCCTCGGCGATACGCTGAAGCTGGATATTCCGGCCAACGATAATTTTTCTTCCGATTTCGTTCTGCACACAGGAACGCCGGTAATGAACGTGGCCAGCGATGAATCCTGTTTCGGTGCGCTCGACGGAACGATCGAGGTATATAACCCCGGCTGCAACCAGTGGACCCTCTCTCTTTATGACAGCAACAACGCGCTCGTTCAGTCATTCCCGGTCTACAATCCTGACACGACGATCGAAAACCTCGGTTCCGGTACTTACAATGTAGTATCGAAAGTCGGTGCCGTTCCCGTTGATTCTTCGACAATCGTAGTGAACGGGCCTGCCGAGATCATCGCGGATTTCTGGATCGATAATTATAATCCTTTCACCAGCGATGTGGTCAATTTCTATAACGTTTCTTCCGGCGCTGTATCCTACAGCTGGGATTTCGGCGACGGTAATACCGACACTTCTGAAAATGCTTCGCACCAGTACCTGCTTCCCGGCAATTACGGGGTTGTGCTTACCGCGATGAATGCATCCGGTTGCGTGCAGACGGTGTATGATTCAGTTTATGTGACCGCGCCTTCTTCGCTGATGAATGGTCCCGGCTTTGACCGCAGCCATACAGCTGCGGATGCGTCCAACAGCCAGCGTGACAGGAATGATATGCATGTAACAGTAACGACGGGCGAGCAGAAGATCACCGTTGCACAGCAGGACGACGCAGCCCCGATCAGCGTGCAGGTGCTCAGCATGAACGGCCAGCTTGTTGCTTCCGGCGTTTCTTCCGGCGACCCGGTTGCCTTTTCCGTACCGCAGGCCGGCGTTTACATCGTGAAGATCGTTTCCGGCGGACAGATGAAATCCGAATCCGTGCTGGTCAGCCAGTAAAAAACTTTCCGGGTTTTCCCCGGACTCTCTCTGTGTTTTGTGTGTGTTTGCGTGTCGCGGCAGGAATGCCGCGACACGTTTTTTGTGCCCGGCTCCCGCGACAGGAATGATTACGCATTTTGCGTTACGCAAAATGTGTAACGCATTTTGTATATTTGAAATATGAGCGAAACGCAAAACCCTTTCCCGGTAAACGGGTATTTCGGGGCGGAACTTTTCTGCGACCGGGAAGAAGAAACGAAGAGACTGGTCAGCAACGCGAGGAACGGCGTCAATACAACACTTATGGCGGTGCGGAGAATGGGAAAGACCGGGCTGATCCTGCACGCGCTGGCGTCGCTGGAAAGATCACGGAGCACGGTCTGCATATATGCCGATGTATATGCCACCTCAAGCCTGAAAGATTTCGTGAACGTGCTCGCGGCAGCCATCCTGAAAACATTCCCGGAAAAGAAAAGCATCGGGAAAAAATTCATGACGCTCCTGAAGAGCCTTCGCCCGGTGCTCAGCTTTGACGCGCTTACCGGCGAACCGGAAGTCTCTTTTGATTTTGCAGATCCGAAGCAGTACCATCATTCGCTGCAGAGCCTGTTTTCGTTCCTGGAAAAGCAGAAGGTGAAGATCATTCTCGCCATCGATGAATTCCAGCAGGTGAGCGTTTATCCCGAACAGAACACGGAAGCGCGGCTCCGGACGATCATCCAGTCGCTGCGCAACGTGCAGTTCATCTTCAGCGGAAGCAGCCCGCACCTGCTGCACGAAATGTTCAGCAACAGCAAACGGCCTTTTTTTTCCAGCACGCAGCCGCTGTACCTCGGCAGCATCCGGCGGGAAAAATACGCCGCATTCATTGTGCAGCAGTTCGCCCGGCACCGGCGCAAAATCCGTCCTGATGCGCTGGAGTTCATTCTTTCCTGGAGCCGGCTTCATACGTATTACACGCAGGCGCTCTGCAACCGCGTGTTCGCTTCCGGGGAACGTGACGTGAACCGCGAAACGGTGAACCGTGCCTGCGCGGAACTGCTCGGCGAGCAGGAAATGTATTTTTTCCAGTACCGCAACCTGCTCACGCAGGCCCAGTGGAACCTGCTGACGGCGATTGCAAAGGAAGAACGCGTTTACCAGCCTTCCGCCCAGAACTTCATCCACCGCCACCGGCTCGGCACACCTTCCAATGTGCAGCGTTCGCTGGAAGCGCTTCTCGCGAAGGAAATGATCTTCCGCGACAAGGATGCGCAGGGCGCTTACTATACAGTTTATGATTGTTTCCTCGCCCGCTGGCTGGAGAAAAACTGATTACGCATTTTGCGTAACGCAAAATGCGTAATTGAAAACGACAAATGAAAAAATCCCGGAATGCATACTGCAGACCGGGATGAGGCGCAGGCGTGGGGTTACTGGATATCGCCTGCCGATTTCACTACGTCCACCCATTGACCGGCGCGCCGCGCATTGATGCTGTGATCGTACATCGCCTCGCAGCTGGTGGCCGGCATATAGAAATGCCCCGAGTAAGCGGCATTGAGCAGCACGCGGTATGTGCGCGTTTTCCGCGGACCTATCCAGAAGTAGGTGTAAATGCGGTCGTCGCGTATGTCCTGGTAATCGTACGGATCGCTGGTGACCGGATCGGGGCTGTCTTCCATGCGCAGGTTGCGGATTTCCCATCCGGAAGGGAATATCTGCGTGAGTGCCATCTCGCGGTATTCGCCGCGCACGCCCGGGTTGTAGATCGTGACGGTTGCGATGAAATCGTCGCCCTGGGGAATTCGCGAAACATCAACCGGTGTCCCGTTTAGGTTGGAGAACTGCACGGTGAGTCCCATGTTGTTCTCTTCCTCTTTTTCCGCACCGGCTGCCGGCACACCGGTGAGAATGATGCGTGCGAAGAGCACCGCGCTTCCGTTATTCTTCACCGTTATTTTTCCGCCCTGTGTGCCGCGGATATTCATGCCCACCTGCGCCAGCGGTTTTGACTGGTTCACTTTCCCGGCTTTCCCGTCGATCGTATAATCGCACATTACTCCTTTGTTCCCTTTATCCGTTCCGCTGAACTTGCTCAATGCGATCAGGCAATAGGCGGTCGTCTGCGTGCTCATCCAGTACGAATGATTGCTGAGATCTTCAGAGATCGATTTTGCAATGGGAGCCCCCTTGATGCGATTGGCGCCGCCGAGAAGACTGAGCGTTTCAAGGATCATCGCTTCATCGCGCTGATCGCTTCCGTACGTCCATGAAAGTTCCGTATACGGCGCCACAGTCGTGGAAAGTCCTGCCACGAGCTGGCTCGCGATCTCCTGCTGCCCGGCAAGCTTATACGCCGCGGCGAGCCGCCATTTTGCTGCCACGTTGAGATTGGGAACCTCGCGCAGCCTGTTCATTGCGCCAAGCTCCGGGGCATTCGCCAGCGCCAGCGTATACAACCTGTACGCCTGGATGAGCTGATCATTTCCGTAATAGTAAGTATCATATCGCGGCGACCAGCTCACGGCCTGGTCTTTCTGGAATTTTTTCCAGCCATCGATAAGCCCGGCGGGAAGTGTGTATCCTTTTGCCTGCGCTTCGAGGAGGAAATGCCCTGCATAGTTGCTTCCCCATTCGCTCGGTTCATTCTGCCCGGGCCAGTAAGAAAGTCCGCCGGAAGAGGTCTGGAATTTGCGCAGGCGGTCGATGCCCGCGCGTATGTTGTTGTCGATCTTCGACTGTTTTGTCGCGTCGATATCCATAAGATCGGAAAGGTAGAGCTGCGGAAAAACGGAAGACGTAGTTTGCTCCACGCAACCGTACGGATAGGTGATAAGGTAATTCAGCCGCTGCCCGAGATTGAGTGCAGGTATCGTACTGACCTCAAGCATTCCTTCATTCGTTCCCGCGATTCCGTTCGGCGTATAATCCGATGACCAGCTTTGATTGGGTTCAATGATCGCTTCCGTGACATCTGTCATGGGCGGGTTCGGACTTCGCACATCGAGCTCGATGTCGTATTCTGCACGCTCGCCTCCGCCCGATGCTGTGATTTTCACTTTGCCGAGCCCGATGGAATTGGCAACGAGGAGACGGAACGTAACGATGTTGTCGCCGATATCGCTGAAGGTGGTCGTTTTCGTGCTTTCACCGGAAACAGAGAACATGCTGTTCTTCGTGACTGCCACCGTAACGTTCTTCACTTTTTTCTCCATCGCAAAAACGTCAACGGGAAGATCCACTGTTTCTCCCGGTCCGACCACGCGCGGCAATGTGCCGAGGATCATCAGCGGCTTGCGCACAGCGACAGTTTTTTCCGCATTGCCATACGCGTTATCCTGCCCGGCGATCACCATCACACGCACGCTGCCGACATACTGCGGCATCATGAACGTCGTCGTTTTTCTTTCGCCGGGAGTGAGCACGAAGGGGCCCATGAACTTCACCATCGGTTTGAAACGGTTCGCTTTCTGTCCTCCTTTCGGTCCCGCATCACCGTCACCGCCGATACCGAGCACGCGTCCCATTTCCGCACCGTAGGCGCCCATCACCATGTCGTACATGTCCCACGATTTTACACCGAGCGCTTCGCGTGCGTAGAAATTTCCCCACGGATCCGGTGTCTGGAAACGGGTGAGATCGAGCAAACCTTCGTCGACGACGGCGATCGTGTACGTCATCGCTTTGCCGTCTTTTTCAGAAACCGAAACGGACGCCTGCTCTTCTGGTTTCCACACGGCGGGCACACTCACCATTGGAGTGAGGTGTGTTTTCGGATCGTCGACGATAATGGGTATCACGCCGTATAATCGTATCGGCGCATCATTCTTCACCTGGGCATGCGGCTGTATGAGCGTGACATTTATATAAACGTTCGGCGCCATTTCAGAAGTGACAGGGATGGTCCACGTGATGTTTCCTTTCTTTTCCGTCTGCGCCCAGAAGGCATCGATGATCTTCGATCCGTTCTCGATGCTGATCAGTGCGCGTCCCTGCCCCGGTGACGGAATGGTAAGATTGATATTGTCGCCGACCTTGTACTGCTTTTTGTCGGAGCTGAACGAAAGCAGGCTGGCGATATCGTTGTTGCCGGTCCCGCTTCCGTCCCAGTACGGCCAGTCGAACCAGGCCAGCGAACCTGTGGAGTGGCCGGCATCATCGGTAACACGGATAAGATACCGTCCGTAATCTTCATTGGCGACATTCAGCTTGAACGAGCCCACGCCGTTCTTCGTGGAAATTTCCTGTTCGTAATACGGCTGGTAGTAATCGCTCGTGACGTATTGCGCAAGATCATCATACCCATCGCTCCACCACCATCGCCAATCGACTTTGTACACTTTTACCTGGAGATGCTCCCGTGAAACGGGATTCCCGTTTTCATCCACCGTGACCACGCGCATGCCCTGGTCTTTCCCGGTCTCGAGCATTCCGCCCCAGCCGGAACCTTTCGGCACCAGCAGCCCGACATAATATTTGTAAGGAGAAAAATCGATGGAGAAACGGTCGCTGCTGAACGCACCGCCTTCTTCGAAAACGCGGGTGAAGAAAGATGCGCGCAATTTGCCCGGCGCATTGTCGGCGGAAAGTTTCGGATCGAACGATACCGTTCCGTTCTCGTCAAGGTGCCCGTCGAAAACCGTTTTGTTTTCCGTTGCGAAATTTGTCGCAGGGTCATCGAAAACATAATTGTCGTATCCTTTGAACGTCGTGGTGGTTTTGTAAAAACTTACATCGACCTGCGTTTTCAGGTTTTTCGCGGTCGCGCCCATCAGCCATCGCGAGTCGAGCTTCACGGTCTGGTCACCTTCTTCAGTAAGGAATTTCTGCTTTCCGAAATCGAGATTGATCTTGAGCCGGTTCGGCATGATCGCTTCAACGCGGATATCTTTCGTGAATACCGCGCCGCCGACTTTCACACGTGCGCTCCAGTAACCCGTGGGCGCATCCGGATCGGTAGGCGTGGGGAACGTGTAAAACCCATTGACGGATTCCGCTTTTACCACGCGCGAAACCAGCTGCCCTCTCGAATTGTTCAGCTCGAACGTTACCGGGTGATTGAGCGGAAGCTGGTTCTGCTTGTCCTCGAGAATGAAGCCGAGGAAGAGTGTGTCGCCGGGACGCCAGACGCCGCGTTCGCCGTAAATAAAACCTTTGAGTCCCTTCTGCACCTGCTGCCCGCCGACATCAAACGCGCTGACGGAAAGGGAAGAACCTTCATCGAGCTTCAGGTAGCCGCGCTGGTCGCCATTCTTTGCAACAAGAAGGAACGGTTTTTTCTTCGGCAGTGAAATGCGCGCCATTCCTTTTTCATCCGATTTTGTGGTAGTGAGCAGCTGGTGCTGGAAATCGTACACTTCGAGCTGTGCGCCTTCCACGGGATCGGTGGTGAGCAGGTTATTGACGGCAAAGAGCATGCTTCCGTCGTTCCCTCTTTTCGCAATGAGACCGAGATCGGAAGCAAGAATATTCCGGTTGACCGTTTTCCCGTAGTAAT